>CBIHNR010000066.1:0-25685 GCA_966211215.1 uncultured Pedobacter sp. | reverse complement strand
AAGGAGAGGGGAAAACAAAACGCTTATTTTTAGATGCTTAACACATTGTTATAATTGAACTCAGGTTATTTACATTTTTTCATCTACCTATATCAACATTTTGCTGTGGTTGGTGTCCTCACCAACCACTTAACAACATTGATTTACATTTTTTCATCTACCTATATTAACATCTAATGAGGGCAGTTTTAAACAGCATCATTACTCATCCTAATTATTCGCGGGTTTTTGAGTGGGGCAGGCTAATTACCATGGCCGGCTCTGCCCAAATAGCCATCCAGGCAATTGGCTTAATAAGCGGTATTTTAATAATACGGTTATTGCCAACCCAGGAGTATGCACTTTACACCCTTGCCAATACCATGCTGGGTACACTTACAATTTTGGCAGACGGCGGTATATCCACAGGGGTAATGGCACAGGGCGGCAAAGTTTGGCAATCCCGCGAAAAATTGGGGGCGGTTCTGGTGACAGGCCTTCAATTACGGAAAAAGTTCGGCTTAATTAGTTTGCTATTGGTAAGTCCAGTTTTATTTTACTTGTTAAGGCACCACGGCGCAAGCTGGCTGTTTTCAATCCTGATTATTCTTTCCTTAATTCCGGCTTTTTTTGCGGCCTTATCTGACAGTCTGCTTGAAACGCCTTTAAAGCTGAATCAGGAAATTGGCAGGCTCCAGGTAAACCAGGTTTCGGTTAGTACGGTAAGGCTGCTGCTAATCACGCTTTCCTTATTCATATTTCCCTGGACTTTTATAGCTATCCTCGGAAATGGGCTGCCAAGGATTTGGGCAAATGTTAAGCTTAAAAAAATAGCATTGGAGTTTGCTGATTTAAGCCAAAAAGCAGACATCCTGATTCAAAAGGAGATACTTTCCATTGTAAAAAGACTTTTGCCCACTGCGATGTATTATTGTTTATCCGGACAAATTACCATCTGGCTTATTTCAATTTTTGGCTCTACAACCGGTGTTGCACAAGTGGGTGCTTTAAGCAGGCTGGCAACTGTTTTAACAATATTCAGCGCCATGTTTTCAACGCTGTTGGCACCAAGGTTTGCCCGCTTGCCCGAAAACAGGCAGTTACTGCTGCGCAAATTCTTTAACATTTTGTTGTTGGTATTCATGCTGGCTTTAGTTATAGTGAGCATTACGAGTTTGTTTTCAAAGGAAATACTGATGTTACTGGGCAGCGAATATGCGGGGCTGAAGTACGAACTGGTTTTAAGTGTAACCGGTGGATGCATTGGCCTAATTGCCGGAATCTGCTTTTCATTGTGTACCCAAAGGGGATGGGCAATGAATCCAGTATTGGCAATAATACTAAGTATTGCTTCGATTGCGGTTTGTGCCAGTTTAATCGACATCTCAACGCTTGAGGGAATATTGATATTTAACATTTTCGTAGCACTCTTCCAGGTTGTGCTTCACCTTTTTTACAGCGTTTACCGAATGCTGATGTTAAGGGGCTAAGTTGTTTGGCTTGCACCTCAAGTTCAAATCTAGTTACCATGAAACTCCTTTATAAAATCTATTTCAAGTTGGAAAGGTTGATTGATGACGAACGTGTAAGAATGCTCAAAAAACGCATGAAATATTGCGGGACAGGCGTTTACATTCATCCGTCCTGCCATATTTTGGGCCCCGATTCGATGGAGATTGGCGACAATTGCTCAATAGCATCTTTTACCACCATTTATGCAAAGTTTGGGTTAAAGATTGGCGATAACTGCCTTATTTCGAGCAACTGCGGCATATCATCATACAACCATATTCAAACCTCCTATCAAAGGCCATTAGACACCGCCCAAGACGGGCAATACTCCCAACCGGTTTTAATCGGAAACAACGTTTGGATAGGCATGAACGCGTGTGTGCTTCCCGGGGTTAGCATTGGCGATAACTCAATAATCGGCTCGGGAAGTGTGGTTACGAAAAGTGTTCCTGCTAACGAAATCTGGGTTGGAAATCCCGCCAGGTTTATCCGCAAAATAGATTTTAGCAACAAAAACGAATATCACAATGAATATATCGGTAATAATTCCTACATGTAATCGCAATGATTTGCTAGCCAAATGCCTTGACCGGCTGGCGCCATCAAGTCAGGTGTTAAAAGCAGAAAACTATGAAGTGATAGTTACCGATGATAGTAAGGATAACAATGCCCGTCAATTAGTGGAAGCTGATTATCCCTGGGCAAAATGGGTGGAAGGCCCAAAAAGAGGGCCTGCATGTAACCGTAACAATGGCGCCCGGATGGCATTTGGTAAATGGATAGCTTTCATCGATGACGATTGCCTTCCGGATAAAAGCTTACTTGCCGAATATCAGAAAGCAATTCTGACAAACCCCGAAGCCGAAGTTTTTGAGGGCTGTATCAAAGCCAACCGTGAAAAAAGGAGTTTTATAGAAGAATCGCCAGTGAATGAAAAAGGCGGCTATTTATGGTCATGCAATTTTATAATAAAAAAAAGCCTTTTTGAAGAAATGCAGGGCTTTGATGAAGGCTTTCCCTTTGCTGCTGTAGAGGATGTAGAATTTCACTATCGGCTGCAGAAAAGCAGAAAGAAGATCGTTTTTGTTGAGCCGGCCTTGGTAATACATCCCTGGAGGGTGCAAAAGAAGGTGTTTACAGCCACCAGCAAGCGGTTTAAATCATTGCTGTTTTTTTTGAATAAGCATCCTGAAAAAGCCGATAGCCTTAACTCTAAATTCTATTTCCGCATATCATTTCGAGGGATGAAATCATTAGTAACAGACTCTTTTAAATACAGATTCAGAGGCGCTGGTGGAAGGCTCATTTTTTGCTTCCTCCATTTTTATTTTGGATTATACCTTTTAATACGCCCCGTGTTAGTTCGCAAAAATGCGGAACTGGCTTAAGGGTGGTTGAACCAGCTGAATAACCGAACTCTATCAAATGGCATCAGTTATATGTACTCTTTTCGAAGGCCACTATCATTATGGCGTAGCCGTGTTAACAAACTCACTCTACAAGCAAGGGTATAGGGGAACGGTTTATGCCGGATACCGTGGAAGCCTGCCCGAATGGGCAACAGCGTCCATTCCGGTTGATATAATTGGATGGCATGGCACCCGGTTTTTGCAAGTGGCAGATGGACTTCAATTGTACTTTATGCCACTCAAAACAGATTATCATTTAACTAACTATAAGCCAGATTTTATGCTCAAGCTTATGGAAGGCCTGGCAAAAGATGCAAGCGCAATATTTTACCTCGACCCGGATATCGTTGTTACCTATCAATGGAACTTTTTTGATGATTGGGTAGGCTGCGGAGTGGCACTTTGCGAGGATGTAAATTCCCCTTTACCAGAGTTTAATCCCAGAAGGGTAGCCTGGCGAAAATACTTTGGCGAAAGAGGCTTTCTGTTGAAGTTTAAAAATGAAATCTACGTAAACGGAGGCTTTGCAGGGGTTAGCAAACGTGACCTCGGCTTCCTTGTAAAATGGAAAAATCTGCAGGAAAATATGTCGCCTTTAATTGGGGGGCTTAACCGCTCTTCATTAAATGGTACGCCTTTGCCGGAAGCACTTCGCGGGGCATTTTCTCCCTTTGGGAAAACCGACCAGGATGCATTAAACAGTGCTGTTGAGGCTTGGCCAGGGCCTGTAAGCTACATCGGCAAGGAGGCGATGGGCCTTAAGCCTGGAGAATGCTTGTTGCCACATGCGTTAGGGCAGCCCAAACCCTGGAGGATCAAACCGATTGCACAGGCACTTAATGGTTTTTCACCCCGGCAGGTGGACAAAGATTTTTGGCAAAATGCCGATGGCCCGCTTTCAATTTATCCCGGCAGGCATATACAACGCCAGCAATTTTCAATGAAGCTGGCATCTTTAATTGGGCGGTTTTACGCGAGGCCAACTAACTAACCTAAAGTAATGTATGAAGATTGTATTTCTATGCGGATCTCTTGAAGAAGGAAGGGACGGGGTAGGGGATTACACTCGTAAGCTTGCTATGGAAATGGTTAAAAACGGCCATCATGCCACTGCAATTGCTTTGTTTGATGTTCATATAGACGCAAAGTTTGTAGGCTTTCAGGAGCTGGACGGCCATCAGTTAATGGTGTTGCGGATTCCTTCAAAATGTACAGCAAGGGAACGCTTTGCGTATGCGCAATCCTGGATTAATGAGGAAAGCCCAAAATGGATAAGCTTGCAATATGTGCCGTTCTCATTCCATAAACGGGGGCTCCACTGGCATCTTACCGAATTTTTGCTTGCCTTGGGAACAGGGAGGTCCTGGCATATTATGTTTCATGAGTTGTGGGTAGGGATGGAAAAAAGCTCGCCGCTAAAGCTGATTTTTTGGGGTTGGGCACAACAGCTTTTAATTAAGTCTTTAGTTACAAGCTTAAAGCCACAGGTAATACATACACAGTCCAGGCTTTATCAATTGCAATTATTAAGCATGGGTTTCAAAGCGAGGGTGCTGCCCTTATTTTCAAACATCGGTTCCCGGTACCAGAAACTAACCGAGAAAGTACCAGATAGTAAAGGACTCTCCCGCAAAATAACGATGGTGTTTTTTGGCTCAATTTATCCAGGCGCACAGGTTAAGGAATTTAGCCGGGAAGTAGCCAAATATCAACAAATACACAATGCCGAAATCTCTTTAAAATTTATAGGCCGTTGCGGGCCCGAGCAGCAACGCTGGGCAAAACAGTGGCAATTAAATGGCCTGAAAACAGAAATACTCGGCGAGCTGCCTTCTCAAAATATTTCAGAAGAATTAAGCAAAGCTGATATTGGCTTAACTACAACCCCAATGGCATTAGTTGAAAAAAGTGGCACGGTGGCGGCTATGTGGCAGCACGGGCTTCCGGTAATTTCGGTAGCAAAACCATGGCTTGCACGGGGTGGGCTAAAGTCTGAATTACCTGAAGGGGTTGTCGAATATAAAGCCGGCAACCTTGTATACTGCCTTTCATCTACAATCAACAAGGTGCTGGCTAATAATGTAATTGATGTTGCCTATCAGCTGGAAGAAGATTTATTTGGAAGTCCAGTCACAGCTATAGAAAAGGTGTAATTAGTCCCTAACAAACAATCCTATGAATACATACCAATCACGAATAATATCCGGGGGCTCTAGCTTACTGCTCGATTGCTTACGGATTATTGCAGCCATGGCCGTGTTTTACGTCCATGCCCATGGACAATGGTTTCCCGCGACGGTGCATAATGGCAAAGGCCCGGGCAATATTTCACACGCAGCGGTGGTGGTGTTTTTTGTGCTTTCGGGCTATGTAATTGCCCATACTACAACCAGCAATAACCGTGGCAAGCTTCAGTATGCACAGGCCAGGCTTAGCCGCTTATGTTCTGTGGTGCTTCCGGCTTTGCTGGTAACCGCCATTGCAGAGCTAATTACAGGCTTTGTTAATCCGGTTTTGCATGCCGAGTATTCCAGAGGTTTTGCTTTGCCACGTTATGCAATAACCAGTGTCTTTTTTAATGAAATTTGGTTTTTTTCTTCGGCGCCGCCAATAAACGGGCCACTTTGGTCTTTAAGCTATGAGTTTTGGTATTATGCCATTTTTGGTTTATGGTTTTATAAAGCATCATCTGGCTGGAAATCGTATGTGTTGCCTATTCTGGCTTTGCTTGTAGCTGGCCCCAAAATATTGTTCATGATGCCTATCTGGTTAGCTGGCTGCTATGCGTATCGCCTAAAGCGGGCAGATATCAGCAACACGGTAGCCTGGATGCTTGTATTTTTCTTCTTCGGGGTAGCTGGCTTGTCCATTGCTTTTGTGCCTCCTGTTCCATACGGAATTGACAGCAAGCCATTTGCCTATGCCAACCAGTTTGTTACCGACTGGGTAACTGGCTTTTTTATAGCCATAGGCTTATGGATTTTGCCTACCGCAGAAAAAGCAAGTACAACGCAATCCGGATGGGTGCTTGGTTTACGCAAGTTTGCCGACTTAACATTCCCTCTTTATGTATTGCATCATCCATTGCTGATACTTTTCAGGGCTGTAATTCCTCATAAAATGGAGATCCAGCAACTCTGGGTAGCTATGCTTTCCGTTTTTGCAGCTTGCATGCTTATTGGTTTATATCTGGAGGCTAAGCGCCCGTACTGGTCAAGGTTTTTTAAATGGCTTCTGGCTAAAGTAAATGGCGCTTACCACAGTTACAGTCCGGCACTAAATACACCTACCGTATCCTGATTTTATGCAAAAAACCTCGTCAGTTATTGTATTTGTAACACAGTATATGCCCACCGGAGGTATTGAAAGCCATTTGAGGGAATTTTGTTACCACCTTAAAAGCTCAGGAGTGGAAATTGACCTGGTGGTTTCAAACTCGGCTATGCTGCCAGAAACCGAGCAGTTTTTTAGGGAAAATTGCCGTCAGGTTTATTTGGGTGCTGTAAAGAAGCCTAAATGGCGGGTTGCCTGGTTGGGGCTTGTAGGTTTAAAGCTTTGCTGGAAAAGGTACGATGCCCTGTATACCAACGGCCAGGGAGAAAGCGTGATTTTGTTTTCTAAGATGGTGCAACGCCGCAATCGCTGGGTACACCACCACCATACGGCAGGGGACGAATCTGACCAGCTAACCTGGGGAAAAGCCTACCGCAGCGCATTACAGGCCGCACATTCGGTGATTGCCTGTTCAGCCCGAAACGCGAAGGATATGCAGTTGAGCTTAAACAGGAGGATTGCAAGTATTCCATGTTTTTCCAGAGAAGTTTCTGCCTCTCCCAATAATCACCAAGGAAAACTAAAATTTGGATATTACGGGCGCCTGATCCCCGAAAAGGGGATAGCGGCTTTATGTAAGCTAAGTGCTGATAAAAGCCTGGCACACATTGAAATTAATATCTGGGGCGAGGGAGAGGCTTATCCGCTTGAATTTTTTACTTCGTACCCTAATTTAAAATACCATGGCGCATTTAGTGGCAAAGAACAGCTGGCGGCAGTTATTAACTCATTGGATGCTTTTCTGCTGCTGTCAACCCACCCCGAAGGCCTGCCTATTTGCCTCCTCGAAGCAATGAGTGCCGGTCTACCCTGGCTTGCTACCGACAGGGGAGGGATTGCAGATATAGCCCTTGATCCGGCTTCAACACGGCTTATTGCGGCAGATGCAGATTACAGTGCCATTAAAGTTGCTGTATTAGCTTTCGCTGATGATATACGGCTTGGCAAGGTTTCAAAAACCGGGCAGGTTGATCTTTATAAACGCAAATTTTCTGCACCTGCCTTGGTATCTCAATGGCGGCAGGAATTAGGCTTAGAGAATTTAATACTTTAAGTAAATGTTTCTATATCATTAAAAAATAAATTATTATCTAATCTAGGTTTATGGTGATTTTCTCACATCCAACAGGAAATGCAAACGCTCGGGCTGCTGCTTATGGATTGGCAAAAGCTGGTATATTAAAGGAATTTCATACCTCCATTGCTGCATTTGAGGGGGATTTATTGGACCGTTTGAGCGGCATCCCGCCGTTGAGCGAAATACGGCGCAGAAGGTTTCATCAAGACTTAAAGGCTATTACCACAACCTGGCCCTGGATGGAGTTAGGCCGCCTGTTATCTGCTAAGGCCGGTTTCAGTAGTTTGACAGCGCACGAAACCGGGCTATTTTCGGTAGACCACGTATATCAAAGCATAGATAAACGGGCATCGCTGAGTTTGCGCTCTGCTTATAAAACCGCGGTTAAAGCTATTTATAGCTATGAAGATGCCGCTAAAATATCGTTTATCACCGCTCGGAAAAATGGCTTATCTTGTATTTATGACCTTCCAATAGGTTATTGGCGTACAGCCAGAAAGCTGCTTGAATCTGAACGAAATGTTTGGACAGAATGGGCTGCTACCTTGACCGGCTTTAAAGATTCAGAAGAGAAGTTGAGTCGAAAGGATGAGGAACTGAAAATGGCTGATTTGATTTTGGTAGCCAGTCAGTTTACAGCCAAAACGCTCGAAGATTTTCCCGGTCAGTTAGCACCTGTAAAAGTTATCCCATATGGTTTTCCGCCGGTTGGCGAGGGGCGTTACTACGAATCCAACATCGGGCAGCGCCCTTTGAAATTATTATTTGTAGGCGGCCTTTCACAGCGTAAAGGGATAGCTAACCTGTTTGAAGCTGTTAAAAGGTTGGGCAAGCATGTGGAGCTTACCATTGTTGGGGGAAAAGCCAATAACGATTGTAAAATACTTAACGAGGAACTTTCCAGGTATAGATGGATACCAAGTTTGCCGCACCACGAAATACTAGCCATTATGCGAGCGCATGATGTGCTGGTATTCCCATCCTTATTTGAAGGCTTTGGGTTGGTGATAACCGAGGCAATGTCGCAGGGAACGCCGGTGATTACTACCGATCGGACTGCCGGCCCGGATTTGATCCGGCATGGCGATAATGGATGGTTGATAGAAGCAGGATCAACTGATGCACTGGAAAGCGCCATCAGTGAAATCCTGCATAAACCCTCGTTGGTAGCTGTGGCTGGCGAAAACGCGATGGAAACTGCCCGAATGCGGCCTTGGGAAAGATATGGTTACGAACTGGCGGAGACTGTAGCCGCTACAATAAAATAACAAGGATAATACTCATTAACTGTAAAATTTAAGGTTCTGAATCAAGTTCTCTCATTTAAACACCTACCTGAAATTTATGAGCATTAGTGTTATTATTCCAACATTTAAGCGGTCGAACGACCTTAACCGCCTTTTCGATTCTTTAACGTACCAGGTGTTCAAGCCCAATGAAATATTGGTTGTTATTGGCCCGGGTGATAAGGATAGCATCGCGGTAGCTAAAAAATGGAGTTCGAAACTGCCCGAAATGCAGGTTATTGAATGCAAAAAGCCAAGTGTGGTGCATTCGCTTAATACCGGCCTGTCCTCGGCAAGGGGAACAATTATTTGTTTAATAGACGATGATGTTTGGCTGCCGCCAGATTGGGCTTTAAAGATAAGTAATGCCTACAAAGCTAATTCCAATTTAGGTGCCTATGGCGGCCGCGACCATCTGCAATTGTCGAACGAACCACATCTTTCAGACCCGCCGCTGGCGCTAACAGTGGGTATGTTTCAATGGAACGGAAGCTTGATTGGAAACCACCATTGCGGTTCGGTCAATTCGCCGGTAGGGGTTGATGTTTTAAAAGGCGTAAACTTATCCTTCCGGCGAGAAGCCTTGCCTGGTATGCAAATAGAACAAGGCCTTGAAGGGCATGGTGCGGAAACCTGTTGGGAAGTTGACATTTGCCAAAGAGTAAAGTTGGCTGGCTATGAAGTAGTTTATGATAACAATAACAATGTGCTGCATTATGCTTCGCCCCGGCTGAATACCGATAATCGCACTGATCTATTTTCACCAGCATGGAATGGCAGGTTGTTTAATGAATCATTGGTTATAGCAAAGTTCAGGGATAGTAAGGAATTGTTTTTCTATTCGATGCGCACCCTTTTGGTCGGCTACCGCCTGCAGCCAGGCCTGGTATGGTCGGTTTTATTGCTGCCCAAATACGGCGTCAATGTTTTAAAAATCCCATTCAGCAATGCCCGATATCTTGTAAAAGGAATAAAGTTAGGCTTTAAAAGAAGAAGGGATCTTGCTGTAACTATTAGTTAATTGTGCAAGGTTGTCAATTGGTTAAGGGTTTTATATAAAGAGATTGTTAAATAGGGGCGCCATTTCGAGCAAAAAACTTTTGGAAAGAAAAATATCAAGATGACATCTGGCGAAACGCAGGCTAGCCCGCTTTGTCATCTCGACTTCGGAGAGATCTTAAAGCGCCTTATTATGCGTATAGCCTTAGGATCTCTCCTATCGTCGAGATGACAAAGTCTCATATTTCAAAGTGCCTAAAAATGAATTAGTTCTAGACGATGCCATTATAACGATAGGAGAATTGCAGCAATCGAACCAAGTTCCCTTTCCTTGTTTTAAAAAAAGGAAACTGCCTCTGACATAAAAGCCTCACCCCCAACCCCTCTCCTCCGAAGGAGTCCTTTGGACAAAAGAGGGGGGAGCTGAATCAGTCTGACATAAAGTTTATAGGGCGCTTTGTCAGGCTGAGGCCCTCGAACCTTAAGCTACCAGCCCTGAATTCCGCTCCCCCAAGCAAAGCCTTCGACGGAGCTCAGGCTGACACCGGGCGCTCCCGCTTCTGTAATCTTTACTTTCCTTGCTTTGAAAAAAAAGGAAAACTACCGATGACAGGCAAAGCCGCGATGTTTTCAGCGAAGCCCACAATTCAATCCGCCTTTGCGAACCCATTGCGCCTCTGCGCGAAATTTGTCCATTCCTTTCAATGTAAAAAAACATGTCAGAAACCCACAACAGAAGCTTCGGGCTCGACTTGGTCCGCGCCTTTGCCATAACCTTCGTAATTATTGCCCATTTCGCCCGCTTTTTCGATCCTTTGGGTTACTGGGGAGTAGAGCTGTTTTTTGGATTGAGCGGCTTTTTGATAGGGCAGATCCTATGGCGCAATTTCTCTGGAACGGAGAATTGGACGCTGAAGCACATGTTTAACTTCTGGTCGCGCAGATGGTGGCGTACCTTGCCTAATTACTACCTGTTTTTTGTGGTTTCGCTGGTGTTTTATGCCTATGTTGATGGTTCAGTCCCCACGCTTTCAAGCCTGTTAAGGTTTGTCTTTTTCGGGCAGTATTTGCTAAATCATGAGTGGGGTTTCTACGGAATTTCATGGAGCCTGTGTATCGAAGAGTGGTTTTATTTATCATTTCCACTACTTCTGTTTATACTCAGGAAAACCGGGTTAAAACCATCCACAAGTTTCTCAATGTCCATAGCTGTGTTTTTTATCGCTTCTGTTTTCCTGCGGAAATTTTTAATCAGTATCGGCCAGCAAGAATCGTTAAGGACAATCACATTTGCAAGGCTTGACTCCATTACTTGTGGAGTTACAGTGGCTTATATCAGTACTGTTTTAAAACCTGCATTGGCTGTAAAAAGAGCTGGCTTCGTTATCGGCATCATTTTACTACTCACTCCTCTTGCGGTAGTAGCCGTAACCGCAACTCCTTTTGAAAAGCTTTACAACAATTCAGTGTTGCTGTTTCTATTACCCCTTGGAGCATCTCTGATTCTTCCGTTTGTGAGCTTATTGAATTCTTCTTCAATAATGTATGGCTATTTATCTAAAGTAGTGGAAAAGATAAGCCTTTGGTCGTACTCCATCTATTTGAGCCATATACCGCTAATGTGGTCCATCTATTATTTACTGGACGGATTCAGGGCCAACCCTTACGGAAACCTGATTTCTAAAGTTGTGGCATTGGCGATTACCGTCACAGCTTCGGCGCTGATATTCAAATATTGGGAGACACCTATTACCCGCTTCAGGCCTAAGGAATTGAAGTCCTGAGATTAATCGTAAACCTTAAACATTTAAAGATGAACACGGCTATTATATCAAACCTGGCAGCCCGGTCCATGGGATATAGAAGAGCACGCCCAACTATAAGTCAAGCAACCGACGAGTACAAGGCTATAAAAAACGGGATCTGGCTTTACCTTTTGTTACTGCTATTTGAAGGCGCCTTGCGGAAATGGTTTCTTCCAGGCCTGGCTACACCATTACTTGTGGTTCGCGACCCGATAGCTATGTATGTAGTATTCACTGCCTGGAGTAAAGGGATTCTGCCTAGAAATAATTACCTGGCATGGATGGTTGCCATAGGAATAGTAGGGCTCTGTGCCTGTATGATATTTGGGCATAGAAACCTGCCTGTTGCTGTCTACGGAGCCCGTCCGTTTTTATTTCACTTCCCGATGATGTTTGTAATAGCCCGAGTGTTTACACGAGAAGATATTTTGAAAATGGGTAAAGCCATTGTGTGGATATCCATTCCGATGACCTTGCTGTTAATAATGCAGTTTTACAGCCCGCAGTCGGCGTGGGTTAACCGCGGGATTGGTGGCAATACAGACGGAGCCGGCTTTGTAGGTAGTGGCGAATACTTCCGCCCGCCAGCAACATTCTCATTCACTAATGGAACAACGCTGTTTTATAGCCTGGCCGGGTGCTTCATTTTGTATTTCTGGTTTAATAAGAGCATCAACAGGCTAGTTGTTATTGCCGCAACCGTATGCCTGATAATAGCAATCCCGCTTTCAATAAGCCGTGGCCTGTTTTTTCAGGTAGCCATCTCGTTGATCTTTATTATATTGTCTATCTCGCGGAAGCCCCAATACATCGGTAAAATAATCTTTGCCTCCATATTTGTGCTTGGTGGCTTTGTGCTGCTATCCAAGGCTAATTTCTTTAACACAGGTACTGAGGCTTTTATCGACAGGTTTACAACGGCGAACGAGGCTGAAGGTGGTATAGAAGGCGTATTTCTCGACAGGTATTTCGGTGCCCTGCAATCGGCCATAACCGGTGCGCCAATCTCAACGCCTTTGTTTGGGCATGGGCTTGGCAAGGGAACCAACGTGGGGGCCATGCTCTTAACCGGAAGCACCGATGTCTTTTTAATATCAGAAGGGGAATGGGGGCGCATAATTGGCGAGCTTGGGCCTTTACTCGGAATAATGGTAATCTTAATTCGTTTCTCCATGTCTTTCAAGCTGGGCCTGGCAAGTTTTGGAAAGCTTAAAAATGGCGATATTCTGCCCTGGATGTTAAGTAGCTACGGTGTTTTATCTCTCATTCAGGATTCATGGGCACAGCCAACTGCCCTGGGGTTTTTCACTATTGTGGTTGGGCTGGTAATGGCCTCGTTGGCAAGCAGCCCTAAAAACAGGCACAGGCAGCGCAAGCAGGCGATACTGCCAAATCCATTCTTACCACGAAATCAAAAGCAGAATTAATAGAACATGAGCATTGTTTTAATAGGGAACTATCCGCCCGATAAGCAGGAAAGTATGGAACGCTTTGCCCTGATGCTGGCTACCGGATTTCGTTCTGCAGGTTTAGAAACCGAGATATGGCGCCCTGTGGCTGTGTTGGCGGTAGGAGCTAAATCTACCACTTACGGGTTAGCCAAATGGCTGGGATATGTAGATAAATGGTTGATTTTTCCATTGATTTTATTGTGGCGTTTATACTTAAATTCAAAAAATGCCCGTCGGCATTTCCATATTTGCGACCACTCGAACTCGCCTTATTTTAAGTACTTGCCTAAAGCCCGTACCACAATAACCTGCCATGATGTGCTGGCAATTCGTGGCGCTTTGGGTTACGAAGATGCTTTTTGCAGCGCTACCCCGTTTGGGAAAATATATCAGAAATGGATACTGGGCAACCTTAGCCGGTTCAATGGCTTAGCAGCTGTTTCCGAGTTAACACTCAATCATTTAAAAGAGTTAGATAAAGCAAAAGGTAAGCCTAAAGAATGGAAGGTAATACACAATGCTTTTAATAGTCATTTTAGCCAGCTGCCTCTGGCAGAAGCTAAGCCCCTGTTGAAAAATGCAGGTTTAAATCCCGATGTGCCTTTTATTTTGCACGTGGGTTCAGGGCTTCCGCGTAAAAACCGTAAGTTATTAATTGACATGGTTGCTTACGCCGGCAATGCGTGGCGGGGAAACATTTGTTTTGCCGGCGAAGCCCCTGATGAAGATCTGGCAAAATATGCTGCTGATCATAATTTAGCTGAAAGGCTGATTTCAATCGTAAAGCCAGATCATGCCACCTTATTGGCCTTATACAGTTCTTGCGAGGCCTTTATTTTTCCTTCGTTTTCAGAAGGTTTCGGCTGGCCCCTTATTGAAGCTCAGGCTTGCGGAGCTCCGGTAATTTCCAGCAATATTCAACCAATGCCCGAAGTAAGCGGTGGGGCAGCCCTTCATGCCGACCCGCTCAATGCCCGCGAGTTTGCCGATGCCCTGCTGTCTTTGAAAAATGAAATAAGGCGTAATGAATTGATCAGGCTCGGGTTTGAGAACTGCCAGCGCTTTGAGCCTGTCCGAATGATAAATTCATACCTCAACCTGATGAAGCTTGATATAAACCAATAGTCTTCTATGCTAAAAAAAATGCTCACTTTCATACTTCCCTGGCGCTTAAGAAGGCTCGCTTTGCAAAAATGGTTCGGATTTGAAATACATCCTACAGCACACATTGGTTTATCCTGGATATTCCCATCAAAGCTAATAATGGCCGAGGGCGCTAGAATAGACAACTTTACGGTTGCCATAAACCTTGATAAAATCACTATGAACGCTTATTCGAATATAGGGCGCAATAACTGGATAACAGGTTTCCCAACCAATAGCGGCTCGCTGCATTTCAAGCACCAGGAAGCTAGCCGCAAAGCGGAGCTGATACTTCGCGAATCATCAGCCATCACAAAAAATCATCATATAGACTGTACAAATCTTATTGAGATTGGGCGTTTCGCCACGGTGGCGGGTTACCAGTCGCAATTATTAACGCATTCTATAAACATGGTAGAAAACCGGCAGGATAGCGCACCTATTTTAATCGGCGATTACACATTTATAGGCACCAATGTAACCATACTTGGGGGCGCCGTTTTGCCTTCCTATTCAGTGCTTGGGGCAAAATCGCTTCTAAATAAAGCGCATACGGAAGAGTGGCATCTGTATGCAGGGGTGCCGGCAAAAATGTTGTCATCTATATCTAAAGAAGCCAAGTATTTCAGCCGCACCGATGGTTTTGTGTATTAAACTAGTTGGACAACAAAAGATTGGCGCTTTCTCATGCTAGTGATGATTTTTTAAAACACATAAGGAAAAATGACATTGTTCGAAGGCAATCCATTGAACGCTTGTAGCTCATTGTTGCAGCGGACTGAGCGAAGGGCTGAAAAGAACGGCGAGCCCGCTTGAGCCTGTGGGGGGAAGCATCGTTCTTTTCTTGATTTTTTGGTTACATTTTGTATCAAGACAAAAGGTAAGAGAAAGAAGAGTTGAAAGTAGTTCCTGTATTATCAAAGGTGAAAACCTGGTAAAAAGGCCGACAAAAAATTTATGTTATAGCAGGGTTCAAGCGACACGCTTGAATCAGCAAGAGCCTCGGCGAAACTTTCGAGACTACGCAAGTTTGGGGAAGGCACTTGAAGCCTTAATCTACCAGCTTTAAAATTCCATTTCCTACCACTTCGAAACCCTCAGTACTACACAGTCCCAATTTAAAGATGATCTAAATACCTATGAATCACCTTCACCTTATTGGCAGCATGGACCCTTTAACTGGTGGCCCCTGCCAGGGCATTAGAAACACCATTCCAATTTTAAAGCAACTGGGGGTAAACAGCGAAGTGGCTTGCATGGATGCGCCGGCTTCTTCCTTTCTCACTGAAGATGACTTTCCTGTCCACGCTTTAGGCCCGGGGAAAACCGCCTGGAAATATAACCCTAAATTAATTCCATGGTTGCTGGAAAACCTGCCGCGCTTTGATGTGGTAATTGTAAACGGCTTGTGGCAGTACCATACTTACGCTATCAACGTTGCCCTTAGCCGCATTAAAGCAAAGAGCCCAAAGGTGTATGTAATGCCACATGGCATGCTCGATCCCTATTTTCAAAAAGCTCCCGAACGGAAATTGAAAGCGCTCCGTAACTGGCTGTTTTGGAAGCTAATAGAACGTAAAACGGTAAATAACGCCCAGGGGCTCTTGTTTACCTGCCAAACCGAATTATTACTGGCCCGACAATCTTTCAAACCTTACCTGCCACAAAAGGAACATAATGTAGGGTACGGAATAGAAGCTCCACCTGCCTTCAAATATTCCATGAAAAAGGCTTTTCTGGAGCTGTGTCCACAAGCGGAGGGAGTACCTTACCTGCTTTTTTTAAGCCGTGTGCACCATAAAAAAGGCGTCGGATTACTTATTCAGGCCTACACCCAAATTTTAAATGAATCAGGTGAAGAGCATATTCCGCTACTAGTGATAGCGGGGCCAGGCCTGGATACCTCATATGGAAAACAGATGCTCGATTTGGCTGCTGCAGATGAAAGGCTAAGCCGAAAGCTTGTTTTTACCGGCATGCTAAGTGGCGACTCGAAATGGGGAGCATTTTACGGTTGCGAAGCCTTTGTACTTCCAAGCCACCAGGAAAATTTTGGGATTGCTGTGGTGGAAGCCCTGGCTTGTAAAAAGCCCGTTCTTATTTCAAGCCAGGTAAATATCTGGAGGGAAATAAAAGAGAAGAGGGCAGGGATTGTTGCCGATGATACTGTAGAAGGCACTTATCGATTACTAAAGGAATGGATTACAGCTTCGGCCAAAGTAAAGGCTTTGATGAGCGAGAATGCCCACGATTGTTTCACTGAAAATTTTGCAATAAAGCCTGCAGCTTTAAGGATGGCAAAGGCTTTAAGTAATTGAATATGAGAAGGGAATCTAAATTAACTGTAATGGACTTAAGTATGATTTTAACTCATAGCGCTACGGACCCAGATCCGTATATGAGGCCTCAATTTACCTTACAGAACAAGGTATATCGGTTTTGCTGGGGAATGTGCTGGCTTATGCTTTGCAGCTGGACACCCAAGCCCTTACACAACTGGCGTGTTTGGATATTAAGGCGCTTTGGCGCTAAAATCGGGAAGAGAAACGTGGTATATCCCAATTGTAAAATATGGGCTCCATGGCTTTTGGAAACGGATGATTATGTAACTATCGGCCCCGGGGTGGAGATTTATAATCCCGGAGGAGTGAAGCTGGGTAACCATTGCATTCTGTCGCAAGACTCTTATCTCTGCGGGGCAACCCACGATTACAACAGTGCCGAATTCACCTATGTTAAAAAGCGAATTATACTTGAATCGTACACCTGGATCTGTGCACGGGCAATTGTGCTGCCAGGCGTTACCTGCTTTGAAGGCAGTGTTTTAGGGGCCGGAAGTTTAACCTCAAGAGACCTTGCTCCCTGGACTGTTTACGCCGGCAATCCGGCAAAAGATGTAAAAAAACGGACAAAATTTACCTAGATACTTTTAGCTATGGATGAAAGACATGTTTATGACGTTTGTGTTATTGGCAGCGGCCCCGCTGGCATTACTTTTTTGCTTGAGTATGCATATCTTAACCCTCAAAAAAAAATGCTTGTTATTGAGTACGGGCAAAAGGGGCAGCAGGGTAAAAATCAGTTGGACGAATCCATTAAAATTAATAACTCTGTTAACCACCATAATCCCTATGAGTGTACTAACAAGGGACTGGGCGGCACATCAGCTACCTGGGGTGGCAGATGCGTTATGTACGATGACATAGATTTTATAGATAGGCCTGTTGTTAATGGCGGTTGTACCTGGGGACTTGGTTTGTTTGACGAGGTTTCCGCATACGTGCCTCGAGCAGTGCAGTATTTTGAATGCGGAGCTCCAATATTTAACCTCCATAAATCGCCCCAATTTCAGGAAAAACACATCGTCCCTGATTTTAAAGAGGGCATAGTAACAGATTCTATTATAGAGCGCTGGAGTATGCCTACTCGTTTTGGAAAAAGGTATGGAAAGGAAATAGCAGAAAATAAAAATATCACCCTGCTGGAAGGTTTTGAAGCCCGGGATTTTGGGCAGCCTGATGCCAGGGGAAAAGTTCGGAAATTAACTATTCGGGAAGTTGAAACCGGAAAGTTGAAGGACGTGCATGCGGAAGCCTTCGTAATTGCATCTGGCGCTCAGGAAAGCACCCGAATTTTATTGCGTAACCCGCAGTTGTTTGCAAGGCTGGGTGGAGTTCCAGATGCACTGGGGCGCTACTATCAATCGCATTTATCTGGCAAAATTGCTTCAGTGGTTTTTAATGATGACCCTAAAAAGACCGAATTTGGCTTTCTGAAGGATGCAGACGGTACCTATGTTCGAAGGCGTTTTCAGTTTAATACCGATTTTCTGGTGAAGAATAATTTGCTGAACACCGCCATATGGCTGGATAATCCGCTTTATTTCGACCCGAAACATAAAAGTGGAGCAATGTCTTTCATGTATCTGGCCATGATAACACCTTTTTTGGGAAAGAAATTAGCCCCACCAGCTATTGCGCATTCCATCACAAAAGGCAAAGTAACCGGCATCCCCCAGCATGTGGGCAATATCGCCCGACAGCTTCCCGGATCGCTGGCAGTACCAGCTAATATCTTTTATAAACGATATTTCAATCGCAGAAAATTACCCGGAGTATTTTTATACAGCCCCGAAAATCAGTATGCACTTCATTTTCATTCAGAACAAATTCCAGACGGGGCCAACCGTATGCATCTGGCTGAAGATGGTGAAACGCTTCTTATTGATTTTGAATTGAATGAGGTAGATATCAAGTCGGTAATAAAGCTTCACGAGGTATTGGATGACTGGCTTCAAAAACATAACTGCGGAAAACTAAAATATTGGTATCCAAAAGAAGAACTCTTCACTGCCATAAAAAGAATGTCAAAAGATGGCATTCACCAAAATGGCACTACCCGCATTGCAGATACACCCGAGGAAGGTGTGGTTGATAAGGATTTAAAATTATTTGGTACCGAAAACATTTTTGTATGCAGTAGCTCCGCTTTTCCAACCTCGGGGCAAGCCAATCCAACTTTTTTTCTGGGTGCTTTTGCGGTACGGCTCGCAAACCATTTAACCAGCATACAATGATGCAACATGTGCGGCTAAACAATGCTATTAAGTTAAGAACCGGTTAGTTGTGCGGTGGCTCTTTTCTCTTCGGGTTAGCCGTTAAACTTAAAGAGATTATAAATCTTAACTTATTGAAATAAAGCACCATAAAGGCTAAAGCGCTTAGTGTCCCCCTCTGGAGGGGGGTAAGGGGGAGGAGTATGCGGTATGTCAATAAAACGCATTAACCACCTCCGCCTATCGGCACCTCCGCTCCAAGGAGTCCTTTGGACCAGCGGAGGACAGTACTAATCATCTTTTGTAACTAAGACAAAGTGTTGTTTTTCAATTAACAGCTTTCTTAAGTTAACGGCTATGCCCTTCGGAGCATTGATGGAAAGGAGCTCAACGAGACCTTAAACAATTAATTACTCGTTAAATGCCGAAGGCACAGAGAGGTTATGAAGCTAAACATGCCTTCATGTCTTAACTTATAGCATTGCTAGCTACATTCAAGCGGGGAACCCCGGGTTGCACATGGGCTTCATTGCTCAATTGTTTATTCAGATAACCTATCGGGAGCAAATCTAAATTAACGCTTTCAATACAATGCTCTTGATAAATGACTGCCACATTAAATATTATTTGAATGAAAACTACCGAATTAGTTGATGGAGTACACTCTTCAGTACTTGGATTTGGCTGTGCGCCAATTTTAGGGGCTGTAGACTCCGTGAAATCACAAAGGGCAATTGAGTTTGCTATTGATAACGGCATTACTCATTTTGACCTGGCACGGTCTTACGGCTATGGCGAGGCTGAAAAGTTTGTGGGAAAAGTGATTAAAAACAGGCGGGATAAGGTGGTAATAGCCAGTAAGTTTGGTATTAAGCCGAGCTGGGCAGCCTCTGTTCTCAAGCCCGCCAAGCCATTTTTGAGGCTTATCAAAGGAAAGCCTGCTACAAAGCCCTTAAGGCCTGCAGGCGAATCCTCAAAATTAAGCGACTATTTCCTTAAGCGTGTTCCTCTCACGGGTGCCGAAATGCGCAAAAGCCTCGAAAGAAGCTTAAAAGAGTTACGTACAGATTACATCGACTATTTCTTTATACACGAGCCACGAAACTTTCTCATAAACGTGGATGAGCTTTCTGAAATGGCCGAAATTCTTAAAAAGGAAGGAAAAATAAGAGGCTGGGGACTGGCATATATGCGTTCCAAGGAGCATGTCCATAAGGCCTATCTCAATAAATTTGGGCTCCTTCAATTCGATAACTCGCCGGGAGCTCCAGGTTACGAAACCGTAGTATCCGAAAGGGGCCTCAAACCCAATATCATATTTTCTCCTTTGCGTGGTGGCTCCAGCGAGCTTTCTGCCTCAGAGAAACTTCAAAGGTTATTCAACGATTTTCCGAAGAGTGTGGTGTTGTGTTCTATGTTTAACGAAAAGCACCTCCTTGAAAACATAAAGCTATTGTCCAAATAAGAAATCTTATCGGTTAAACCGCCTCTGGCATTAAAACTAAATAGCTATGGAGTTTTTATTTGTAAGTGACCTCGCTGGTAACAAAAATTCTGGTGCTGCCGGAAGCCTGATTACCATTGGAAACAATCTCGAAAAACAGGGGCATTCGGTTGATTATATCTGGAAGAAGGAAAAAAGGCTGATAAAAAATCTGAACTATTACCGTTTTTTTGAATTGCCGTTTTCGCAGTATAGGCAAATAAAGGCAGCTTTAAAGTTAAAAGAATACGATGCGGTTTTTATCAGTCAGCCACACGCGTGGTATGCAGTTAAGCGGTTAAAAAGCCGGTATCCCGAATTGATTTTTATAAACCGGTCCCATGGTTGGGAGCTTAGAATTGACCCTATTACCTGGGCGCTCGAGCCGGTTTCGAGGCTGAAAAAGCTGTTTACTAAAGTAACGTTATTCTTGCTGCAGCACTGCTCATACTTGACTGTAAAATACAGCGATGCTATTTTATGCGCCAGCACTGATGATGCCAGGTTTATCCGCGAAGCTTACGCCAGGAATAAGTCAAAGGTATACTCCATTAACTACGGCCTGGACGATGAGTATCTGAACATTCCCCTAAAAATTACAAAGCCCTCCAAAATGAGGTTTCTGTTCGTGGGCCAATATATTCCCCGCAAAGGAATCAAAGATTTACAATTTGCATTTAAAGCGCTCGCTTCGCGATATTCAAATTTCGAACTCACGTTTATAGTGAATGCTGAATCGAAACCTCGTGTTGAAGCCGATTTTGGGTTTATTCCGCCAGGAGCACTGCATGTTTTACCCTGGATGGGCCGCGAAGAACTGATTAAGCTTTACCAGGAAAACGATGTGTTTTTAATGCCATCGTACGGCGAAGGCTTTGGCAAAACAACTTTAGAAGCTATGGCTTGCGGGCTGTGTGCAATTGGCTATAAAGACGGTGCCCTAACAGATTTGGGCAAGCACCTCGAAAATGCTCTGCTTGTAAAAGTGGGAGATAGGGAAGTCCTGCTGGATTGCATGGAGTACGCACTGGTTAACCCACTAAAAGTGAAGGCTATGGGCCTACAAGCTTATAAAGATGTACAAAAACTCACATGGCAACAAACCAGTACCGAAACTGTCAGCCTTGTAGCTAACCTGCTTCAAAACAGAAAGGGGCGTGTACGCAGCCTTAAGCAAGCGATGGACGCTTCTCCATCATTATCAGGCTTATAAAAACAAACAATTCTCCTTAACACAATATATCTGCCTATGTCAACAAAACTGGATTTAACTATTGCCATTCCTGTAAGAAATGAAGAAAATAACCTTCCGGGATGCCTGGCCGCCATTGGTAGCGGTTTCGCTGAAAAAGTAGTCATTATCGATTCTGGAAGTACAGACAAAACCTGCCAGATAGCTGAGCAGCACGGTGCGGAGGTGGTAAAGTTTGCCTGGGACGGCCGGTTTCCCAAAAAACGCAACTGGTACCTTCGCAATTATACGCCCCAAACAAAATGGGTGTTTTTTTTGGATGCCGATGAATACCTTACCGAAGAGTTTAAGCGGGAACTTCGTGAAACCCTCGCTGATCCGACCAGCAATAAAGTAGGTTATTGGCTAAGCTATACCATATATTTTTTAGGCCACCAGCTTAAAGGAGGCTATCCACTAAGAAAGCTGGCTCTGTTCCAGGTGGGTGCAGGCGAATATGAAAGAATTGATGAAGAGCAGTGGAGCAACCTGGATATGGAGGTGCATGAACACCCCTTGCTAAATGGCGAGATCGGAGTTATTAAAAGTAAAATAGACCACCAGGATTTCAGGGGAGTATCGCACTACATTGCCAAGCATAGTGAATATGCAAGCTGGGAAGCAGGAAGGTTTCTCAAAGCCTATAATTATTCGAAACTGGCACAATCATGGACCTGGAAGCAGCGGATTAAATACCGTTTGATGCGCAGCCCCTTAATAGGCCCCGTATTTTTCTGCGGCAGCTATTTCCTCATGGGCGGCTTTAAAGACGGCTCCCGCGGACTGGCTTTTGCAATACTCAAGATGGCTTATTTTACCCAGGTGTACTGCAAAATTCGGGAGAAAGCAGCATTGCAAGTTTAAGAATTTAACATTTGGCTTATTATATAAATTCTTTATGCTGCAAAACAGGCTTAAGGCGCTTTGTCAGGCTGAGATACTAGAAGCCAGAGATGCCGTAAGGCAGATAAGGTATGAGACTTTGCATGACTTCATATCTTAACTTAATAGCATTGTCGAAGCCTTAAGCTAAATGCCTCTTGTAGAGCCTTTATCTCGCAAAGTCGCGACGTTTTCCGGGAAACCGAAATTCAATTGTGCCTTTGCGAACCCTTTGCGTCTCTGCGCGAATTTGTCATTTAATTTCTTGAGTGTTCAGGTAAGTCCCGGCCTCTGCTTTGAGGCCATTGAAAAATATTAAACATCACTATTCAATAAACCCTGTACATACTGTTGTAAGCTGCCAATTACACCGAAAAATGTATGTGTTCTGCTTTTGATTAAGCCAGGCTATCAATCCCACAAAAAACATCCTTATTAAAATTAAATATGGCTTAATAAGCAAGGCTTATTAGGTTTTTCTGAGCCTTTTACGGCTCGGAAATAAGCTGGCTGTAAGTCGGCAAGCCCATGCTATGCCTTTTTTGTCGGTTTTCTAATTGGCTTAAGTGCTTGGTTTGAGTTTGGACTAATCACTATTCCAATCCCTATCACTACTTACTATTCTCTAATCACTGGCCTCAATCATCAGTCTCTAATCACTAACTACCTATGAAAGAGAAAAAAGCATCAATTCTGATTGTTGGAATTAATTTTCATCCAGAACCTACTGGTATCGGAAAATACACGGGCGAATTTGCATTTCACCTTGGTAAAAAGGGTTTGGATGTCGACGTGATAACCGGTTTCCCGTATTACCCTAACTGGAAAGTTTTTGATGGCTACGGAAACTGGTTTTATAAATCAGAGACTCAGGGTGGCGTTAACATTACGCGCTGTCCTCTATACGTGCCGCAAACAACGACAGGCTTAAAGCGCATGCTTCAGGATTTATCCTTTTTCATCACTGCATTTATTATT
This sequence comes from uncultured Pedobacter sp., assembly GCA_966211215.1. Lineage (GTDB taxonomy): Bacteria > Bacteroidota > Bacteroidia > Sphingobacteriales > Sphingobacteriaceae > Desertivirga. The sequence continues at coordinate 2,561 of CBIHNR010000066.1, read as the reverse complement.
TTGCTTATCCGCATGCTGTCATTTAAACAATACGAAATGATTTTCGTAGCCTCGCCCTCATTTCTTTCTGGCTTTCTTGGTGGATTTTACCGTTTTTTTTATCGTAAAGCGAAGTTTATATACCATGTTCAAGACCTGCAAATTGATGCAGCCGAAGAACTCGGGATGATAAAAAGTAATAAACTGCTTAGTCTTTTAAAATACCTCGAACATCATATCCTGGGGCACGCCGATTGGGTAACAACCATTTCGGGCGGAATGCAAAGAAAGATATCATCAAAAAAAGCCCGAATTCAAAAGCAATACCTTTTTCCCAACTGGGTCGATTTTAAATCCATTTATCCGAAAGAGGCAAGTTTTAAAGTCCTAAAACAATTGAACTTTCCGTTATACAAGCGGGTGGTTTTGTACTCGGGAGCCGTTGGCGAAAAGCAAGGCTTAGAAGTAATTCTGGATATGGCACAACGGGCAAAGTCTTCCTTACCCGATATTCATTTTATTATTTCGGGATCCGGACCCTATGCAAAAGTGTTGGAACAGAAGGCTCAACTGCAAGAGTTAGATAACCTGCTTTTTATTGGTTTGCAGCCGCTAGAAGTTTTCAATGAGATGTTAAATCATGCTTCTATTCACCTGGTAATCCAAAAAGATAAAGCAAGTAACCTGTTACTACCTTCAAAGCTTACTAATATTCTGGCGGTAGGTGGCCTGTGTATCGTTACCGCTGCAGAAGGTACGTCGCTACATGACATTGTACATGGAAATAATATTGGAATGGCTATCCCACCGGAAAACCCGGATGCCTTATGGCAAGCCATTTTTGATGCTGAAACTCAAAAAGAAAAAGCGGCCCTCTATAAGGAAAATGCTATGAAATACGCCGCAGCCTATTTAAAGAAGGAAGCTATAATAGAAAGTTTTATCGATGAAATTGGGTTGAGCAAAGTGCCTCAAGGCATACCGGTGGAAGCGCTTGGCTATGGGGTGTCGTAAGCCCAATGCCGTTAAGTTAAGGATTTCAAAGGCGCTGGTGGGAACACCAGCTCGCCGCGGTTGGTGAACCGCTTAACTTAACGACATTGGCCGCAAGCCTGAAAGGCAGTTGGGTTACTCGTTATCTGCTATAAATTTTATTCGGGGACAAAAAATTAAACGCCTGGCCCTGGAATATTTGCTGTGTATTGTGTAAGGGTGGCTATTAGTTTTCGAGAAACAATTCATGGTTGCTCTTATACAGGTCCGGGGCCATTTGATAAAGGGGCGGGCTTCTACTCAAATCGAGGGCAAAATACCTATTCAATTTTCTAGCAGAATATAACAATGCGACTCTTTGAAAGGGTTCCCGAAGTCGGGGCAAAAGGCGGGTTTTGGCAGATACTGCTTTTTGCTTTCGGCTTTGTGGGGCCCTTTGTAAGGAGTGCAGCCAGGAAGCTGTTTAATAAACGTCAATCCAAATCGGCTCCGGGTGGAGAGAACACGATAGTTATGGCAGAATTATCATGCCTATTTCCGCCTTTGGAGCCCTTTGGATATTTGTGTCCTTTTGATCTCAAGCAATAATAGACAAGAGTTTAGTAAAAAATAGTGTTAGTTTTCCTGAGTAAAGTATAAGATCTCTCTGATAGCGGGCTCTGTGTGTTTAGCAAGTGCAATAGGGTTTCACGCAGGTAGTAAAATAGTCAATTCTTTTGAGGGAATTGGAACCCAGCCCGCGAGACTGTAAAATAAACTGTGTCAGATAAAAAATTAGTAATGATTTTTATTTTAGACACATTAAATGAGTAACCAAGATTTCGATTTCGAGAGCTTCAAGGCAGAAGCGATTAAAGGTATGTATGCGGGCAAACCGCTAAACGGAGAAAAGGGCATCTTCGCCCCGTTATTAAAGCACTTTTTAGAATCGGCATTGGAAGGGGAACTGGAGGCTCATCTTCAGGAAGAAAAAGCCAGCGGAGTAGCCAACAGACGTAATGGAAAAACCACCAAGCGGGTAAAGAGTGTTGCCGGTGAATTCGATCTGGAGAGCAGCCGGGACCGCTCCGGCAGTTTTGAACCGATCGTTTTGCCCAAGCGGCAGGTGGTCATTACCGAAGAACTGGAAGAGAAAGTAATTGGACTTTACGGCCTTGGTATGAGCACACGGGATATTGCCGGCCATATAAAAGAAATGTACCAGATGGAGATTTCAGCCAGTACCTTATCTGCCATAACCGATAAAGTGATTCCAGCAATGAACGAATGGAGGCAACGTCCCTTAGACTCAGTATATACGTTCGTTTATCTGGATTGTATGCACTATAAAGTACGGGAAGGAAACGCGGTAATTACCCGGGCCGTTTATAATATTCTTGGCGTTTCTTTGCAAGGAAAAAAAGACCTACTGGGCATGTATCTTTCTGAAAGTGAAGGAGCTAAGTTCTGGCTGTCGGTATTAACGGACTTGAAGAACCGGGGCATGCAGGATATACTGATTGCCTGCATAGACGGGCTTAAAGGTTTCCCCGAGGCGATTGCTGCTATTTTTCCCAAAACAGAGATTCAAACTTGCGTAGTTCATCAGA
>CBIHNR010000065.1:0-26040 GCA_966211215.1 uncultured Pedobacter sp. | reverse complement strand
ATACATGCCTGTCACGCATGGGGTCGCGGGTTCGAGTCCCGTCCAGACCGCCAGTAAAAAAAGCCTCTTAGAGATGATCTAAGAGGCTTTTTTGTTTTAAAAATATTTATTTCTATCTGCCTGATTTTCTTTACTTTTGCTGCTGTATGATGAGCTGAATGCCAGCGGCTTAAGTGTCCGTTTGCGTTCTGGTGCTGGCAGCGCCGGCATATTCAAAAGCTATTTAGCGTGGGAGGGGATTCTGTGCAGAAGGCTTTAAATAATTTTGAAATTTTTTGTCAAACCATATACATGAAGTTAATTCTATTCAACCTAATCTTTGGCTTCGCCGTGCTTGAAGTTTCTGTCGATGTTGTAAACAAAGTCCTTAATGCACAATACGAGATTATACATAAAGACAGCATTCGCAAACTGCTTTATACAGTAGGCGTGCCCGTCGAAATTTTAATGTTCATTGTAAACGTTGCGGTTTTTCAAAAAACTGGGAAAGTGTTATTCTAACATAAAGCTCTGCACAGCATTTAGAATCCAGCACCAAGCATCTTAATTCTAAGAAATTGTATTGCTTTGTGGTAGAACCGAGCTTTATCCCGGGGCGATAGCTTCATTAATCAATTTATACGTATCTGTCTGGAATATCCACTTTGTCCACGAAAATCTCGCGTTCGTCTAAACCTGTTTCGGATCAGCCTGTATTGGGTTACCTTTGCCGGTGATGAGCAAAGCAAGGCAAGTTTTTCTGCATGCAATAATCTGGGTGATCATATTGCTGTTTTTTGTTTTTATAAGCAGCAGAAATAGCTCACTTCATGATGCGCTTATTATTTTCGTATATTTTGGTATATTTAACATCGCCATCTTTTATATCAACTGCCTATATATATTGCCTAAATTTCTCAACTCCAGGAGGTATGTTGCCTGTGCTATAAGCATCATCATTTTAATATTTGCATCTGGCATTTTTAAGTATGCATTAGCTGTTGGATTTAGCGATATAATCCTGATTCGAGGGCAAAAACAATCTATAATTAGTTTTTGGGATTATTATATGGCTTCGTCGTTTACCAGTGCGTTCATTGTGTTTATAAGTACAGCCTATAAGTTTAGTTCCGACTGGTTTGTAAATGAAAAAGTTCGCAAGAATCTTGAAAAGGATAAATTAGCTGCCGAGCTTGCTTTTTTGAAGTCCCAGATAAATCCACATTTTTTATTTAACTCTTTAAATAATATTTACTCATTAGCTTACCAGCGTTCGGACAAAACGCCTGAAGCTGTACTAAAGCTTTCAGAAATAATGCGCTATATGCTTCAGGAGAGTAATGAGTCGCAGGTAGAACTCTCCAAAGAATTGCGATACTTGGGTAATTATATAGAGCTTCAGAAGCTTCGCTTTAAAGGAGAGGCAAATGTTGAACTGGTGATCAATGGAAATGAAGCTAATAAGCGAATTGCCCCCTTAATTCTTATCGCATTTGTTGAGAATGCATTTAAGCACGGCCTGGCATCCGATCCAAACCATCCGATTAAAATATATATTGATATTACGGAAGCGAATCTTATATTTTCCGTTTACAATAAAAAAAGTACCCAGAATAAGGACCTTACAAGTGGGATTGGACTTAATAATGTAAAACGCCGCCTCGACCTTCTCTACTCTGGTAAATACAAATTGGTAATTACCGATAATGATTTAACCTATTATAGTGAATTATCTTTAGTTTTATAAAATGATACGCTGCCTGGTAGTTGATGATGAACCCTTGGCTCTTGATATATTGGTTGATTATATCGAGAAGGTTCCTGCACTCGAACTCGTAAAAGCTACTACAAGTGCGTTCGAAGCTCTTGCTATAGCACAGGCAGAACAAATCGACCTGGTATTTCTGGACGTACAGATGCCGGAACTAACCGGAATCCAGTTTCTAAAAATATTGAATGGTAAATGTAAGGTAATTTTAACCACAGCTTATTCTCAATATGCATTGGATGGCTATGAGCTGGATATCTCAGACTATCTATTAAAACCAATCGCTTTCGACCGTTTTTATAAGGCTGTGTCAAAAGTGCAGGCACAGTTTCAAAATCAGGTAAGCCAGGTTTTGGTGTCCGAGAAACCCGCAAGCCAGACTCCCGAGTTTATTTTTGTTAAAACCGAACATCGAATTCAAAAGATCTATATTAATGATATTTTATATATCGAGGGCTTGAAAGATTATGTATCAATATTCACACCTTCGGAACGGGTAATTACCCTCCAAAATATGAAGAAATTGGAGGAGGCTTTACCCGCAGGGAGGTTTGCGAGGGTGCATAAATCTTACATCGTTGCTATTGATAAAATTGAAAGTATTGAAAGGAGCCGCATTCAAATTGGCGATAAAATTATCCCGATAGGTGACACTTACAGAGATAATTTTTATAAACTTATTGAAGACAAAAACATCTAGCAACAGCTTAAAAAAATTTTTCTTGGCTGTTGAATTAGGCGAACCTGTAGAAATAAGTGTCAAATAAGAAATGCATGACCCGATATTTCTGATTCATTGATTTAGTTGCCGCCTGATAACCAGTTCCGCTTCAGATATAACCTCGTCAATCGGCCTTCCTTTCGGCTCTATTGCTGTATGTACAGTGAACTTTAGATGTTCTCCAAAGCTTAATGGATAGCTCCCATAGCGTACTATTTTCCATGAGTTTTCTATTGATACCGGCACAATAAGTGAATCTGGTGCTTTTTTTAATAAGGTGGCAATGCCAGCGGTATTAAATGGCTTCAATCTCCCATCTTTTGAACGGGTGCCTTCGGGGAAGATTGCCGCCGACCAGGTATTGTCTTTCATTCTTTGTCCCAATTTTATAAGTTCTGTGATAGACTGTTTGGGATCTTTTCTGTCAATGTTTGCCCCACCTCCATGCTTTAGGTTGAATGACACACTTGGAATTCCTTTGGTTAATTCAATTTTTGAAATAAATTTAGCATGATGCTTGCGCAAGAACCATATAATTGGTGGAATGTCAAACATGCTTTGGTGATTGGCAACGAAAATGATTGATCGGTTTGTAGGTAGGTTTTGTTTATTTTTGAACGAAATCCGTATTCCTGCAAAATAAAAGGAACTAACCAGGAAGAAATTGAGAATATCAACACAACGTTTGTGTGCAGAATAGCCACCCACTTTCAAGCAAACCCATTGCAATGGATGGAAGATGAGTAAGGCAAGTCCGTAAAAGAAATAGTGTACAGGGGTAAATAGGTATCCTAAAAATTTGTTCATTTATAACCTTAAGCTTATTTAAGCGAATAAATCTTTATATAGTCAATTTTCATTTTCTGAGGCAATATCTCTGGGTTTAGCTGCCCTGCCCATTCATTGCTTTTGGACGCCCAGATGTTTGCCATAAGAGACATTTGTTGGGTCGGCACATTTTCACGTGTGCGATAAAGTTCCTTGCCGTCTGCTTCCCAAATTATTAGATTTTTTTTCCAGGTTATGGCATATTCGTGGAAGCTCTCTGTGGCATCAAACGACAAGTCAATGCTTTTGCTATTACTTTTTCCATCAATCCAGTTATTTAAGGTTATCGATGAAGGGGTTTTGCCGGTAAATTCTATATCAATTTCCTGATTCTTTTTCCCCCACGCATCATATAAAAAGAAGGCACTGATAACACCGCTGCCTTTCGCAGCCATCAATCGCGCAACAAATTTACCATATTTGAATGTCCTCCGCGTCCTGATTTCTGCCGCTTTAAAAGATCGCTGCCCTTTTTCGCCCTTTTCTAGGTTAAGAGTCAAGGCCTTGTCTTCAATTTTAACGTTTTCATCAGAAAATTCTGCCAGATTGTTATCAAAAGTATGTCCTGATGGGGCCCAGAACATGTTGTTTACAATGTCGAAATTATGTTCATAGCGCAGTATAGGCGACTGTTCCAGGCGCACAGATATACAAGCAAGGCCAAGCATGGAAATTAGAATAAAGCCAATGCCCGTCCCTTTTGTCATAGTTTGTTTTCGAGCAGTAAAACCTTTACCCTTAAAATTGCCGCTACAGTCAGAGAGTCGGTAATTTTTCCTGAAATAACCATTTGATAGGCTTCTTCAAAAGGGAGGCGCCTAACTTCCAACTCTTCAGTATCTTCAGGTTCAGAATCGCCTTGCTGCAAGCCTCTTGCTAGAAAGATATAACCAAATTCGTCGGAAATTGAATTGGACAGGTGGAAGGGATGCAGTTCTGTCCATTCGGAGGCTACTAGGCCAGTCTCTTCTAAAAGCTCACGTTTAGCCGACTCAATCGGTTCAATGTGAAGCGGCCCACCACCTTCGGGTATTTCCCAGCTATATTTATTTAATGCGTAGCGATATTGGCCAACAAGCCATGTATGCATTTCATCGTCAAGAGCAATGATTCCCAAGGCGTAGTTTTTAAAATGCACCTTGCCATAAATTCCGTTTCCTCCGGAAGGGTTAATGACCTCATATTCGGTTACTTTTATCCACGGGTTGTCGTAAACTTCTTTTCCCGACAATGTTCTCCAAGGGTTAAGATTCTCGTTAATCATGCTCCAAAATAAGTAAAACAAACAGTATTTGCCAGTGTCTCTTTTTAAGAGGCTGAATATAAAAAGCCTCCAGGTCCCCCAGAGGCTTTTAAAAATATTGGGAAAGATTTACAGTCCGAAGGCCTCTTTGATTTTGTCTACAAAGTCAAGCATTTCCCACGTAAACAGCTCCACCGCAACTTCTTTCTTTTCTCCGTTAGCGCCTTCAAATACTTTGGTTACAGTTTCCGGGTTTCGTCCCATGTGTCCATAAGCAGCAGTCTCTGCATAAATAGGATTACGCAGCTTCAAGCGGGTCTCAATGCCGTAAGGAGTCATATCGAATATTTCGGAAACTTTTTCAGCGATAGCGCCGTCTGTTAAATCAACCTTGGCTGTCCCGTATGTATTAACGTAAATTCCCATAGGGTCTTTCACTCCAATTGCATAAGAAACCTGCACCAAAACTTCGCTAGCCACACCGGCAGCCACAAGGTTTTTAGCAATGTGCCGGGTTGCATACGCGGCAGATCGATCTACCTTAGAAGGATCTTTTCCTGAAAAAGCGCCACCTCCATGTGCACCCTTGCCGCCGTAAGTATCAACAATGATTTTTCTGCCCGTTAAGCCGGTATCTCCATGTGGCCCCCCAATAACAAATTTTCCGGTAGGATTTATATGGTATTTAATATCGTCGCTAAATAACATTTGCAACTCGGGAGTTAAATGCGCCTTTACCCGCGGAATCAAGATTTTAATGATATCGTCATTTATCTTCTTCTGCATATTATGCTCCGTGTCGAATTCGTCGTGCTGTGTTGAAAGCACAATTGCGTCAATTCGGATTGGCTTATGGTTGTCACTATATTCAATAGTTACTTGTGATTTTGCATCAGGGCGTAAATAAGTAATTTCATTATGTTCCCTCCGCAAAGCCGCAAGTTCAATTAATATTTTGTGCGCAAGATCCAAAGCGAGGGGCATGTAATTAGCAGTTTCGCTCGTTGCATACCCAAACATCATTCCCTGGTCGCCAGCACCTTGCTCTTGTTTTTCGAACCTGTCAACCCCTTGGTTGATATCCGCAGATTGCTCATGAATGGCTGACAAAATACCGCATGAGTTTGATTCGAACATATACTCAGATTTGGTATATCCAATTTTGCGAATAACCTCTCTGGTAATTCTTTGAACATCTAAATACGTGTTGGACTTTACTTCGCCTGCCAGAATTACTTGTCCGGTAGTAACAAGCGTTTCGCAGGCTACTTTTGAGTCAGGGTCCCAGGCAAGGAAGTTATCGATTAAGGCATCAGATATTTGGTCTGCAACTTTATCTGGATGTCCTTCAGAGACAGATTCAGAGGTAAATAAATAAGGCATATCTTTTAATTATTAATCTAAAGAAATGGTGGAAGGGATTGCAAGAAGAGTAAAAACAAGCATCGGATTAGCACTTTTTTTTACGTGGTTGCAATCTTGCCCGGAGGGCCAGCAAATCGATCCACATTTTCAGGTGCGAAAGTACAATATTTTTTATGTTATGGAAAATTAAAGCTTAATTTCGCTGTTTTAGGATTTGAAAAAGAGCATACTATTTATAATAAACCCAATATCCGGAGGGAAAGAAAAAAAGGGCTTTCCTGATGTTGCAAAACGATGTCTGGATTCTTCAATATTTAACGCCCAATATAAATTTACTACTCACGCGGGGCATGCATACGAGCTGGCTGAAGAAGCTGTTAAAGATGAAATTAATGTTGTGGTGGCAGTAGGAGGAGATGGAACCATTAATGAAGTTGCATCAGCACTAGAGGGCACAGGATGCTTAATGGGTATTATACCGTGTGGCTCAGGGAACGGATTAGCTCGCTCTCTTAACATTCCCCTGGATAACAGAAAGGCTGTTGAAGTGCTGAATAAGCTTGATGTGGAGGTTATCGATACAGGAGTGTTGGATAATTGGAAATTCTTTAATATGAGTGGAGTTGGGTTCGATGCACAGATAAGCCACAAGTTTTCAAAAATGGTTTCTCGTGGATTGAAAGGGTATATCAAAACAACATTTAAAGAAATAGTTAATTATAAGCCCCAGCTATATAAAATTAACATCGACGGAAAAGAAATAGAACGAAGCGCCTTTATGATAAGTATTGCCAACTCTTCGCAATATGGCAACAATGCGCATATATCACCCCAGGCATCGCTAAAGGACGGTTTGTTGGATGTGTGTATTGTAAAGCCATTCCCTTTATATCATTTTCCGGTTATGGGCTACCACTTATTTAGCAGAACATCTAATAAATCAAGATACATTGAAATAATAAAAGGTAGAAAAATTCGTATACAAACTGATAAACCTAATATTGTTCATATAGACGGTGAGCCGAGAGAAATTTCTGGAGAGATTTCTGTTGCCATAAAACCGTTGTCCTTAAGTATTTTACACTAACCATGTCGAAAAAAAGCAAAAATATAACTGGTGTAGTTTATTCCACCAACCCGGATTTTGAATATCAGCACGAAGAGGATGCCGTACAGGAAACATTGCCTTCTAAGCAGCAAGACCTCAGAGTACAGTTAGATAAAAAGCAGAGAGGGGGGAAAGCTGTAACATTGATTACTGGATTTATCGGTACCGAGCAAGATTTGCAAAGCCTAGGAAAATTATTAAAGCAAAAGTGTGGCGTTGGTGGGGCCGCTAAATCCGGCGAAATCCTTATACAGGGAGATTTTCGTGACAAGGTTATGGAGATATTAAAATCGTGTGAATATAAGGTTAAGAAAATAGGCGGTTAAAACGAAAAACGCGGTTTTGTAATTGATTCTTGACATATTTATTTAAAAGTGTTTATCTTGCGGCTTGCAATTGAAGAAAAAAATGATTTTCATTGTAAAAAAAACGTTTAAACACATTTTGATATAAACAACCGTTATAATCTACCTCAGCATTTACTGATTAGGTTTAGCGAATTAAACTTAAACCACTTTCATAATATTTAGAAAAAACTATTTTTGCTCACCCCAAAAGGGAAAGCTACTTAGAATATCGACTTTGTATACTATTAATTAAAACTAAAAACTAAAACTAAATTTTTTTAAAAATGGCAACCGCACCAAAACCAACAACTGCGAAAAAAGAAGGCTCTGGTTCAAGTATTTTTGCAAGCTTATCTATTGTTATCTGTATTGTTATCGGCTTTCTTTTATGGAAGTTTGTAATGGGTAACCCTGCTAACTTTACAGCAGAAGGACACCCGCTTCCTGGAAACTATTTCGCGATGATTTACAGCGGAGGTATTATTGTACCATTCTTAATGGGGATGTTTTTAATGGTATTTGTATTCTCAATCGAGCGTTTCTTTGTAATCAGCAAGGCTGCTGGTTCAGGAAATGTTGAAGTGTTTGTTAAAAAGATCCAAGGTTTATTGGCTTCTGGTAATATTGAAGCTGCTATGGCTGAGTGCGACAAGCAAAAAGGTTCTGTAGCTAACGTAATTAAATCTGGATTGAAAAAATACCGCGAAGTTGAAGCTGACCAAAATTTAGATATTGAGCAGGCTTCATTAGCAATCCAAAAAGATATTGAAGAGGCAACTTCTCTAGAAATGCCAATGTTAGAGCAAAACCTAACGATTATTGCCACTTTAGTATCTGTAGGTACCTTAACTGGTCTATTAGGAACGGTAACAGGTATGATTAAATCGTTTGCTGCCCTTGCTACGGCTGGTGCACCAGACCAGGCAGCACTTGCAAACGGTATCTCTGAGGCCTTGATTAACACGGCTACTGGTATCGCTACTTCAACTTTGGCGATTATTATGTACAATATCTTCACTTCTAAAATTGATAAGTTAACTTATTCAATTGACGAGGCTGGTTTCTCAATTGTACAGACTTACGCAAGTACACACAAGCACAAATAGAATTTAGTGAAAGTTTTTGTCCCGGAGTTTATGGAAACTTCGGGGCTTTTTCATCACTATATAAATGACATAAGGAATCATTATTAAATAAAACGATGCCTAAAGTAAAAGTTCCAAGAAAGAGTACTGTCATTGACATGACGGCAATGTGTGACGTGGCTTCCTTACTGTTAACTTTCTTTATCTTAACAGCAACAGCACGTCAGCCAGAGCCTCTGCCTGTAGATACTCCTTCATCGACTGTAAAAATAAAATTACCAACAACAGATATAGCCACTGTAACCATAGGTGAAGGCAAAGTTTTCTTCGGTGTTGCTGGACAGCCGGTTCGCATCAGGACCCTTGAGAGAATGGGTGAGCGCTATAAAATCCAGTTTACCGAGAAGGAAAAGGTTCGGTTCTCATTAATGGAGTCTTTCGGAGTTCCAATTGGCCAGTTAAAGCAGCTTATTGCATTAGATGGGGATAAGCGTAATAAGCCAGGCCTTCAAAATGGTATTCCAGCCGACTCTGTTGGGGCTAACCCTTCAGAATTGCGTGAGTGGATCTATAATGCCCGTTATGCAACCAAAGAGCTTAACGATAAAGAATTACGTATTACAATTAAAGGAGACTCTGATGAAGAGTACCCAACCGTTAAAAAAGTAATCGATATTCTACAGGCTCAAGAGGTAAACAAATTCAGTTTAATTACTTCATTAGAAGGCGCCGATTAATTCGCGCTTAAAAAAATAAGATATGGCAGAATTAGATAGCTCCGGCGGTGGTGGTAAGAAAAAAGGTGGGAAGGTAAGAAGTAAGAAACAAAATGCCCGCGTGGATATGACTCCAATGGTGGATTTGATGTTTCTTCTTATCACTTTCTTCATGCTTACTACTACTCTTGCAAAGCCACAGGCAATGGACCTTGCTATGCCGGATAAAGACGAAGAAAATAAAGATCAGTTCGAGGTAGCCGACACTCGTACTATGACAATTTTGTTAGGCGATAAGAACCGTTTGGAGTGGTATATGGGATCAATTGAAGAGCCTAAAACGCCAACGGTTGATAACTTTGGTAAGGATGGCTTAAGAAAAGCGATTCTGGACAAAGTTAAAGATGTAAAAGCTGCTACCGGTAAAGGCTTGATTGTACTTATCAAAGCCAGTGATAAAGCTAACTATAAAAATTTGGTTGATGTTTTGGACGAGATGAAGATCACCAATGTTGAAACCTATGCTATAGTAGATATCACCGAGCCAGAAATTACCCTTCTAAAGAGAGATGGTGTTTATTAACATGATAAACCCTTAAATTAAAGAAAATGGCAAAATTAGATATTTTTAATCCTGTTTGGCTCGACGTTGTGTTTTCGGGCCGTAATCAGGCTTATGGAGCATATGTGCTGCGTAAGGAAAACTCTAAAACCACTTCGAAGGCTGTAATTATAGGTGGTATTGTATTCGCCTTATTAGTAAGCTCACCAATTATCATTAAATATCTCCAAGGGTTTGCTCCTGTAGAGGAAGAAAAGGTAATTGAAACAGAAGTGGTATTAACTCCTCCGCCTCCGGTAGATGAGCAGGCTCCGCCTCCTCCTCCGGCTGCAGAACCTCCAAAACCTAGAGTTGACCAGGTGAGGTTCCCGCCTCCGGTAGTTGTACCTGCAGAACAAGTTAGAGAAGAAGAACCTCCTAGCCAGGAAGAGCTGGCGGTAAAAGATCCAGGACAAAAAACAATTGAGGGCGATCCAAATGCAGAAGTTAGGATTGACCAACCTGTTGGTGAGGCTCCGCCAACCCAGGCTGCGGTTGTTGAAGATAATGGCGTTTACGAGTATGGAAACGTAGAGGTAATGCCAGAGTATCCTGGAGGGATACAGAAATTCTACGATTATATTAGCAAAAGTTATAATTATCCAGCTGCAGCGAAAGAACAAGGTGTATCAGGTAGGGTTATCTTGAGTTTCGTAGTTGAAAAAGACGGAAGTTTAACAGATATCAAAGTACTACGTGATTTGGGAATGGGAACAGGGGAGGAAGCAAAAAGGGTTCTATTAAAAGGTAAGAAATGGAATCCTGGAGTACAAAACGGCCGTCCGGTTCGTGTAAGTTATACGCTTCCTATTAGTTTGAATTTAGAAGCACAATAGGTACTAATGTCATACCAACAACATCAACAGAAATCGCCCCAAAAGCGATTTCTGTTTGTTTTCGGCTTTGTCAGAATTGCTTTTTTTATAGCTTTAGGCCTATTGATCATATCGAATAAACTTATTTCGACAGATCTCGCTCCTGAATATAGATATATGCTGGGTGGGGCACTAATTCTTTACGCTATAGGAAGGTTGTTCATTGAGTTTAATTCGAAGAGGAGACAATAAATGAAGCCAATTGCGATTTTTATTTATTGCGTGGCTGTGGTCTTAGCCAGCTGTGGTTCTGAAACAACTAAAACACCCCAGACAACAACTTCGGGTTCGACTGAAATTGTTGTGGATGAGAGCTTAGCCCCGATAATTCAAGACCAATGGGAAGTTTTTTCAAGCACCTATCCAGATGCTAAAATTAAATTTGTTTATAGGCCAGAAAATTTGTTGCTTAACAGATTCTTAAACGACTCATCTCGTATCGCTATAATGGCCAGGGATTTAAATCAGTCGGAATTAAAGATGTATGAAAAGCGGAATGTAGTGGTTCGTCAGAATAAATTCGCCATTGATGCCATAGCCCTCATCTCAAACAATAAATCTGCTGATTCGACTATTGAGGTGAAGCAGATAGTTGACATATTGAAAGGTGAGAGCTCAAGCAGGCAGCTCGTGTTTGATAACGCTAATTCCAGTACTGTAAGATATCTGAAAGAGCTGGCTTATGTAAAGGCTTTGCCGCATAAAGGAGTGTACGCACTAAAGTCAAATTCGGAAGTAATTGAGTTTGTACACAATAATAAAGGGGCGATTGGTGTTATAGGTGTAAATTGGATTAAAAGGCCCGATGCGGATCTTGAGCCGTTGATCGAGAATATAAAGATTTTGGGAGTGAAAAATGTACCGGGAAAATCAGGTTCAGATAAGTATTATAAACCTACTCAAAATAATCTCGCATTAGGGCTGTATCCGTTAAGTAGAGATTTGTATATAGTTAATTGTCAGGGAGGTACAGGATTAGGCACAGGTTTTGCTGCTTTTCTTGCCAGTGAGCGGGGGCAGGCCATTGTTTTAAAATCCGGCTTATTGCCAAGTAAACTACCTACCAGGGAAATATTGATAAAAAAATAATTTGAATTGAACTTATGAAATTGATTAAATCAGCATTGAAAGTTAGTTTGCTGGCAGGGATGGTGAGTTCTACGGTTTATGCGCAAAATTTAGCTGATGCTAAAAAGGCGATTGATGCGGAGCAATACCAGCAAGCTAAAAGTGTTCTTAAGAAATTAATTGTGTCTCAGCCAAATGTGGGAGAAAATTACTACTACTTGGGCAGAGTTTATGTGGAAACTGAATATCCTGATTCTGCAAAAGCCGCATATACCAAAGGAGTAGGCGCAAACGCTCAGTCTGCATATAATTATATTGGCTTGGGAGCTTTGGAGTTAAGTAATAACAATGCTGCAGCCGCAAAAACTAATTTTGATAAAGCTATTTCGTTAGCTTCTAAGAAAGATAACGATCCGTATATTTATGTTGCGAAAGCTTTAATTAAAGCTCCAAAACCGGATTATGAAACGGCTATTACCTATTTAGAGAAGGCTAAATCTATCGACGAAAAAGATGCTGAGGTTTATCTAGCTTTAGGTGATGCATACAGGGGACAGAAAAAGAATGGCGAGGCGTTTAGTGCATATCGTACAGCATTCGATTTGAACAAGAACCTGTTGCGTTCTAAACTTGAGCTGGGAGTATTGAACCGTATGTCTAAAGCTTTCCAGGAGTCAGCAGCTGAATTTAATAGCGTGCTGGCATTGAATCCAAGTTATGGACCGGCTTATCGTGAACTAGCGGAAACATATTTGCAATGGAGTTTCAACGTTCCGAAGTCTGAGATGCCTGCTAAAATTCAGGAAGCAACTAACTTTTATAAAAAGTATTTGGATTTAACTGATAAGTCCGTTGATTCAAGGCTCAGGTATGCGGGTTTCTTATACTACGCAAATGATTTTAAAAACCTGGAGCAAGAAGCACAAGCGTTAATCCAACTAGATAAAACTAATCCAAATCCTCGTATTTATCGCTATTTGGGTTATGCAGCTTATGAGAATGGGAATTATCCTGCCAGTCTTCAGGCCTTAAAAGATTTCATCAGCAAAGTTGAGCCCGCACGTATTATCCCTCAGGATTACTTATACTTAGGGAAAGCTCAATACAAACTAGGAGATACTGCGGCATTTGCTAATCTTGCATTAGCTGTTGACAAAGATTCTACTTTAGCAGAAGAGTTTAGTGCTTTAGGATCTGCTGCTTTCAAAGAAAAGAAATACGCAGAGGCTGCGAAACTTTATGAGATTGCCGTTAAAGCACCTAAATCAACTCATTCTCTTAGTGACCAGTTCTACATTGGATACGCTTATTATTTTGACTATGCTGGGAAGTCTCAAGCTAATCAGAATCCATCTAAAGAGCTATTGGTAAAAGCAGATTCAGCGTTCAGTAAGGTAAATCAACTAGCACCAACCTATGGCTTAGCATACATTTACAGAGCTAGAACCAATGCCTTGTTAGATGATGCTAAAAATCCAAAAGGTTTAAGTGTGCCGCATTATGAGAAATTCATTGAAGTTTTGAGTTCAAAGCCTGAAAATCTTACGGATCCAAAAAATAAGAAAGACCTGACAGAAGCGTATAACAATATCGGAGCGTTTTATGTAAGGTCAAATCCTGCTAAAGCTAAAGAGTATTTCAATAAAACTTTAGCGTTGGATCCTTCAAACGCTTATGCTAGCGATACAATGAAGGCCATTCAGGGAAGTAACAGAAAATAAAATTATTAAAGAGCCGGAATTTTTCGGCTCTTTGCATTTATTCTATATTTGTGCCGAAAGAATATTTTAATGGAAACACAAAGCACTGCAGTAAGTTATATTCCGATAGTTATTCAAATGCTTGTTGCCTTGGGATTTGTAGGATTGACAATGACTCTTACCCATCTTCTCGGCCCCAAACGTAAATCAAAAGAGAAACTATCTCCTTTCGAATCAGGGATTGAAGTTGTAGGCAATGCACGCCAACCTTTTTCTATTAAATATTTCCTTGTTGCAATTCTTTTTGTGCTTTTCGATGTGGAGGTGATTTTCATGTATCCATGGGCTGTCAACTTCCGGGAAATGAGCCAGCAAGGCTTTGGAGGTTTGATTGAGATGTTCATATTTATGGGAACACTTCTTTTGGGATTTATATATATTATAAAAAAGAAAGCGTTGGATTGGGAGTAGTTAGAACGGTTCTAAATAGTGGTCACTTTTCCACAATAAAGAATACAAATTTGTAACTTCGAAGCTCATTTCAACACATTGAAATGAGCTTTTTATTTTGAAAAACAAATGAGTGATATAAAAATAGCCGAAGCGCCAGCAGGGATAGAGGGGGCAGGTTTCTTCGCAACATCATTCGATAAAGTAATCGGCTTAGCCCGGGCAAATTCTTTATGGCCCTTGCCATTCGCCACATCATGTTGTGGAATAGAATTTATGGCAACAATGGGCTCTCACTATGATATAGCTCGGTTTGGATCAGAGCGTCCATCTTTTTCTCCCAGGCAGGCAGACATGTTGCTTGTTATGGGAACGATTGCGAAAAAAATGGCTCCGGTTTTACGCCAGGTTTATATACAGATGGCAGAACCTCGTTGGGTAATTGCAATTGGCGCTTGCGCGTGTAGTGGAGGAATATTTGATACCTATTCTGTTTTGCAAGGAATAGATGAGATTATTCCGGTTGACGTCTACGTTCCAGGTTGTCCTCCAAGGCCTGAGGCTTTTTTGGATGGGCTAATGAAATTACAGGATTTGGTTAAGAACGAATCTTTGCGCCGGCGAAACTCACCAGAATATAAAGAATTATTAAATAAATACGGGATCCAGTAAATGGGTAAAATAAGTAACCAGTCTGTGTTTCAAAAGCTGAGTTCCCGGTTTGGGGACAAGATATCATTGCCCACGGAGCCTTATGGCTTACTAACCTTCGAAACCAGTAAAGAAAATATTTTAGATGTCTTAACTTTTCTTAAGCAGGATGGTGAGCTCAAATTTATTTTTCTTACAGATATTACAGCTGTGCACTATCCGGAAACAGCTCTTCCAATCGTTGTAGTTTATCATCTTCATAGCCTGGTGAATAATGTGCGTGTGCGCATTAAAGTGGCTCTTGAAGAAGCCAATCCTGTTATCCCAACGGCTACAGGCTTATGGGAAGGCGCCAATTGGATGGAACGCGAAACGTATGATTTCTTTGGGGTAAACTTTCAAGGGCATCCGAATCTTGTCCGTATTTTAAATGTTGACGACATGGCGGCGTTTCCAATGAGGAAGGAATTTCCTCTTGAAGACCCTAACCGTGTAGATAAAAAAGATTTTTTCTTCGGAAGATAAATATGAATCAACCCGCTATTGTAGATAACACAGGACGGAAGGAAACATTAACGTTAAACCTTGGCCCAACGCATCCTGCAACGCATGGTGTTTTTCAGAATGTGCTTGAAATGGACGGAGAGCGAATTGTGAGTGGCGTTTCAACCATCGGGTATATTCACAGGGCTTTTGAAAAAATTGCTGAACACCGGCCATTTTACCAGATAACGCCACTTACTGACCGCATGAACTATTGTTCGTCGCCTATCAACAATATGGGGTGGCACATGACGGTTGAAAAAATGCTTGATATTAAAACTCCCAAACGGGTGGATTATCTGCGGGTGATTGTAATGGAGTTAGCCCGTATTTCAGACCATTTGATTTGTAATGGAATTTTAGGGGTTGATACCGGTGCTTATACCGGATTTCTTTACCTGATGGAGCAAAGAGAGCATATCTATGAAATTTATGAAGAGATATGCGGAGCCCGCTTAACAACTAATATTGGCCGGATTGGCGGTTTCGAGCGTGATTTTAATGATATAGCATTTGCCCGGATTAAAAAGTTCATAAAAACTTTTCCAGCAGTTTTGAAAGAATTCCAGGAACTGTTTGACCGTAACCGTATTTTCATGGATCGTACTGTTGGCGTAGCTCCTGTAACACCGGAAGTTGCGCTGAATTACAGCTGGACGGGCCCAATATTGCGTGCTACGGGTGTTGACTATGACGTTCGTGCGAATGAGCCATACAGTTCTTATGAAGATTTTGAATTTGAAATCCCGGTTGGAACCACTGGCGACGTTTATGATCGCTATATTTTAAGGAACGAAGAGATGTGGCAAAGCTTGAGAATCATCGAGCAAGCGCTTGCTAAAGTCGAAAAGGAACCTAAAGGTGTTTTTCATGCAAACGTTCCCGACATTTATTTACCACCCAAAGAAGAGGTGTACAATAATATGGAAGCCCTTATTTATCACTTTAAAATTGTGATGGGCGAGGTGGATACGCCGAAGGCAGAAGTGTATCATTGCGTGGAAGGAGGTAATGGCGAGCTTGGCTTTTACCTTGTTAACGACGGAGGCCGTACGCCTTATAGATTACATTTCCGTAGGCCGAGCTTTATTAATTATCAAATGTATGCGCCAATGAGTCGTGGAATGCTTCTTTCGGACGCCATCATTAACATGAGTAGTTTAAATGTAATTGCAGGAGAGTTAGATGCTTAAGATATCTGATACAGACGAAGTAGTTTTTACTCCTGAACTCATTTCGAAGTTCAATGAGATTATAGCCCGGTATCCTGAAGGACGGCAAAAATCAGCTCTGCTACCTATCCTTCACCTTGTGCAGGCAGAATATGGATGGGTTAGTTCAACTTCTATGGATAAAGTTGCTGAATATCTTGAAATAAAATCGATTGAGGTTTATGAGGTAGCTACTTTTTACACAATGTTTTTCCTTAAGCCGCAAGGAAAATATGTACTGGAAGTTTGCCGCACTGGCCCTTGCAGTATTGTGGGTGCCGAGAAAATAATGAAATACATTGAGCAAAAGTTAAACGCCAAAGAGGGTGAAGTTACCTCGGATGGCTTGTTTAGCTGGCGAGGCGTTGAATGCCTTGCTGCTTGTGGAATGGCTCCGGTACTTCAAATCGGTCCGGAATATACTTATTATGAAAACCTGACGGAGGCTAAAGTAGACGAGCTAATTGAAAGCTTAAGGTTGAAATCAGCCGAAAAGTCTCAAAACAATTAATACATGGGAAGAAAGTTATTATTAGAACATATTAACGTTCCCGGAATCAACACTTTTGATGTATATCGCCAAAAGGGAGGGTATCGTGCAGTAGAGAAGGCATTAAAGACGTTAAGCCCCGAAGATGTAGTTGAAGAAGTAAAGAAATCAGGATTACGTGGCAGAGGCGGCGCTGGGTTCCCTACCGGTATGAAGTGGAGCTTTCTGGCAAAGCCGGAAGGAGTGCCTCGTTATTTGGTATGTAATGGGGATGAATCTGAGCCGGGTACTTTTAAGGACAGGTATTTAATGACTCACATTCCTCATCTTCTGATCGAGGGAATGATTGTTTCTAGCTATGCATTAGGCGCTAATACATCATATATATATTTAAGGGGCGAAATGATGCCTCAAATCCGCATTCTGGAGAGAGCTATTGCAGAAGCAAAAAATGCAGGTTTTCTGGGAAAAAATATTCTGGGATCCGGTTTCGACCTGGAGCTTTATGTTCAGCCTGGAGGTGGCGCATATATTTGCGGAGAGGAGACTGCGCTTATTGAATCACTAGAAGGAAAACGCGGAAATCCTAGAATAAAGCCACCTTTTCCAGCTATTTCAGGATTATATAACTGCCCAACAGTAGTAAATAATGTTGAGTCTATTGCGGCTACTGTGCCAATCCTTAATGAAACTGGTGATGAATACGCGAAGATCGGAATTGGGCGTAGTACCGGTACTAAGCTTATTTCTGCTTCTGGAAACTTGAAAAAGCCAGGAGTATATGAAATAGAACTTGGTGTTCCTGTTGAAGAGTTTATTTATTCTGACGAGTACTGTGGAGGAATTGCAAATGGCAAGAAGCTTAAGGCTGTAGTTGCTGGCGGTTCGTCGGTGCCGATTTTGCCGGCAAACCTGATATTAAAAACGATCAGTGGAGATAAACGCCTCATGTCCTATGAGTCGCTAGCTGATGGAGGCTTCGCATCTGGTACAATGTTGGGCTCTGGCGGTTTCATAGCATATGATGAGGATCAATGTATCGTTAGAAATACCTGGAACTTTTCTCGTTTTTACCATCACGAGAGCTGCGGACAATGTTCCCCTTGCCGTGAAGGAACCGGATGGATGGAAAAAGTCCTCCACCGCCTGGAGTATGGCCATGGAAAATTAAGTGACATAGATCTTTTGGTTGATGTGGCAAAAAAAATAGAAGGAAACACTATTTGTCCTTTAGGTGATGCTGCTGCATGGCCAGTGGCAAGCGCGATTCGCCATTTCAGGGATGAATTTGAATGGCACGTTTCCCATCCGGCAGAAGCAATGTCAAGAAATTATGGATTAGCAAATTACGCTGACCCGCTACCTAAACCAGAAGCTGTTTCAGCAAATTAATTTGAAAGGATTTCTTTAACATGTCTGATAAAGTTAAAGTTACTATAGATGGAATAACCATTGATGTTGCACCCGGAACTAGTATTCTGAATGCTGCTCGTTTAATTGGAGGCGATATTGTTCCGCCTGCAATGTGTTATTATTCCAAATTACAGGGAAGCGGAGGAAAGTGCCGTACTTGCCTTGTGAAGGTTAGCAAGGGTTCTGAAAAGGACCCCAGGCCAATGCCAAAACTAGTGGCTTCATGCCGCACATCGGTGATGGACGGAATGGAAGTGCAGAATATCACATCGCCAGAGGTTGTTGAAGCGAGAAAAGGCGTTGTTGAAATTTTGCTGATTAACCACCCGTTAGATTGCCCTGTGTGCGACCAGGCGGGCGAGTGCCACTTACAGGATCTTGCTTTCGAACATGGGTCAGAAGCTACCCGCTACGAATTCGAACGCCGTACTTTTGAAAAAATTGATATCGGCGATAAAATACAGTTGCACATGACTCGTTGCATCTTGTGTTATCGTTGCGTTTATACAGCAGATCAAATTACGGATAAGCGTGTACATGGAGTGTTGGGCCGTGGAGATGCAGCAGAAATCTCTACCTATATCTCCAATGTCATCGAAAATGATTTTTCCGGTAACGTAATTGACGTGTGTCCGGTGGGAGCGTTGACAGATAAAACATTCAGGTTTAAAAATCGTGTTTGGTTTACAAAGCCTGTTGATGCCCACCGTGATTGCCCAACTTGCAAGGGTAAAGTAACTTTATGGTATAAAGGCGAAGATGTAATAAGGGTTACCGCGCGTAAGGACGAATACGGAGAAGTTGAGGACTTTATTTGCAACACTTGCCGCTTTGATAAGAAGAAAACGAACGATTGGGTAATTGAGGGTCCGAGGAAAATCTCCAGTCATTCCGTTATTTCTGCAAACCATTATGAGTTGCTAACTCCACCACAGGTATTAAGAAAGAATCCAGCTTTGATTGAAGCGAATAAAGAACAATTTGAAAGGTCAACTAAACTCTAATGGAATCAGCTTTTTTAATTGAAAAACTCGTCTTGGCGGTTGTGATTTTTGCGATTTCGTTGGGTGTTGCTGCCTATTCAACTTTGGCTGAACGTAAAATCGCAGCTTTTTTACAAGGACGTGTTGGCCCTCACCGAGCGGGTCCCCATGGGATGTTACAACCGTTGGCCGATGGGGGAAAAATGTTCTTTAAAGAGGAAATTATTCCTGCCGAATCAAACCCGTTTTTGTTCATTATGGGCCCCTCGTTGGCTTTACTTACAGCCTTAATAGGTAGCGCTGTAATTCCATGGGGGCAAACGATGAAAATTGGTGATTTGAATATTGACCTTCAAGTTGCAGACATCAATGTAGGAATACTTTATGTTTTTGGAGTTGTTTCCCTGGGTGTGTATGGGATCATGATTGGAGGATGGTCATCAAATAACAAATTCTCTTTGATGGGTGCTATTCGCGCTGCGTCGCAAAATATCAGTTATGAGATTGCGATGGGGCTGTCACTTATCGCGTTATTAATGGTTTCTGGCTCATTGTCTCTTAGGGATATTGCCGAACAACAACATGGCTTTTGGAGCGATGGCTGGTTTAGCTGGTATGTGTTTAAGCAGCCGCTAGGTTTTCTTTTATTCCTGATTTGTGCTTTCGCTGAATGTAACCGTACTCCGTTTGACCTTCCTGAAAGTGAAAATGAGCTTGTTGCCGGCTATCACACAGAATATTCCGGGTTTAATCTGGGAGCATTCTTATTTGCCGAATATATTAACATGTTTGTCTCGTCGGCAGTTATGGCTACTCTTTTTTGGGGGGGATATAATTATCCGGGAATGGATTGGGTACATGATGTATTAGGCGCCTCGCTGGCACCACTTGTTGGATTTGTAGTGCTTTTAATAAAGATATTCTGCTTTATATTCTTTTTTATGTGGATTAGGTGGACTATCCCGCGTTTCAGGTATGACCAGCTAATGAATTTAGGTTGGAAAATATTGATTCCGTTAGCAATTACAAATATTGTGTTAACGGGTATCTGGATCACGGTTAAGGACAACTTATTATAAATTGATTTCCCATTATTGGGAAGGAGGATGAATGGAATCATTAAGTAACAGAAAAAAGGTACTGGAGCAAAAGCCGATGACTTTTTGGGAGCGGATGTATCTGCCTTCAATTATTAAAGGCCTGGCCATTACTTTTCGACATATGTTCGTGAAAAAAGAGACAATCTTTTATCCTGAACAAAAAAGGCCCGTTTCAGAAAACTGGCGGGGCTTGCATTCGTTGAAGAGAGATGAGCATGGCAGAGAGCGCTGTACTGCATGTGGATTGTGTGCTTTAGCATGTCCTGCGGAAGCAATCACTATGACAGCAGCAGAACGCCAAAAAGGTGAGGAGAATTTGTACAGAGAAGAAAAGTATGCAGCGGTTTATGAAATAAATATGTTGCGTTGTATTTTCTGCGGCTTGTGCGAAGAAGCATGTCCCAAAGAGGCAATTTATCTGGATGGCCCGGTTGTTTCAGCAGACTACCTTCGCAAGGACTTTATCTATGGTAAAGATAAATTAGTTGAAGCTCCTTTAAAATCTTAAATATTATACCTCTTGCTGGCTAAGCCGGTGAGGGAAAAACTATAGAAATGAACCTATTCTATTTATTAGCTTTCTTATCAGTGTTCTTTTCACTACTGGTTATATTTTCTAAAAATCCAGTTTATAGCGTACTGTACTTAATCGTAACATTCTTTACGTTTACCGTACACTATATCTTATTAAATGCCCAGTTCCTGGCTATAGTAAACTTTATTGTTTACATGGGCGCAATTATGGTTTTATTCCTGTTTGTGCTTATGCTCTTAAATCTCAACAAGGATACCGAGCCAATGAAATCAGGACTTCTTAAAATTGCAGGCGTCATCGCCGGACTTTGCCTTTTGGTAACGTTAATAGGCTCAGTAAAAGCTATTAACCTATCTCAGCCTCTGGTTCTAAAAAATCCGGGCATTGGTTTGGTAAAAAGCCTTGGTAAGGTTTTATTTAAAGAATTTCTCCTGCCTTTTGAGGTATCTTCCATTTTACTGTTTTCGGCAATGGTTGGTGCTGTCCTTTTAGCAAAAAAAGAACCTAAAAAAATATAATGGAATCAGTTACACAAACTATTCAAGGCGTTCCACTTAACCACTACATATTATTCAGCGCCATTATTTTTGCCATCGGAGTAATGGGGGTATTAATACGCAGAAATGCTATTGTAATATTTATGTCTGTCGAGTTGATGTTAAATGCCGTTAATCTACTTTTTACTGCGTTTTCAGCTCATAAAGGCGATGCTTCCGGGCAGGTATTTGTATTTTTTGTGATGGCCCTGGCTGCAGCCGAAGTTGCTGTAGGGTTGGCAATTATTGTAATGATCTATAGAAATACCAATTCAACAGATATTAATGTGTTGAATCGATTAAAGTGGTAGTCACCGTTTAATACAAACTTTCATGTTAACAAATTTAGTTTGGCTAGTTCCTGTATTTCCGCTTATTGGTTTTATTATCAATGGGCTGGGGCGGAATGTTTTACCCAAAGGATTGGTTGGGTTTATTGGCAGCGCTGTAGTGTTGCTCTCTTTTGCATTAAGCTTAGGCATCTTCTTTGAATTAAATGGAAGCGCTAGTAAATCAGCTATAATTTATTTATTCGATTGGATACAGGCTGGTGGCTTGTATGCACCTTTTTCATTCCAGGTTGACCCATTAAGTTCAATCATGTTATTGATTGTTACTGGAATTGGCTTCTTAATTCATGTCTATTCTATTGGCTATATGCACCATGATTCGGGTTATGCTAAGTTTTTTTCTTACCTGAACCTGTTCGTTTTTTTTATGCTATTGCTGGTGCTAGGATCAAACTATATTGTGATGTTTATTGGATGGGAGGGCGTAGGTTTATGTTCTTACCTGTTAATAGGCTTCTGGTTTACCAATCCTTCCTATGCGAGTGCTGCTAAAAAGGCTTTTATTATGAACAGAATAGGTGATTTGGGTTTTTTAATCGCCGTTTTCTTGATATTTAATACGTTCGGAAGCATCGAGTTTGCCCATGTATTTCCTCAGGCAGCTAATCTGGCCGCAAACAATGAAGTCATTACTCTAATTACCATTTTACTTTTTATCGGTGCAACAGGCAAATCGGCACAGATTCCTTTGTTTACGTGGCTCCCGGATGCAATGGCTGGGCCAACACCTGTATCTGCCTTAATCCACGCGGCAACGATGGTGACAGCGGGTATTTACATGATTGCCCGTTCTAATATCTTATTTACACTTGCTCCTTACACGCTAAATATCATCTCAATTATAGGTTTAGCCACTGCGATTCTTGCAGCAACTATTGCGATAACACAGACAGATATAAAGAAAGTTTTAGCCTACTCAACAGTTTCGCAGCTCGGATACATGTTTCTGGGACTTGGAGTTGGAGCTTACACTGGAGCTTTTTTCCACGTGATTACACACGCATTTTTTAAAGCATTGTTGTTTCTTGGCGCAGGTTCTGTCATCCACGCAGTTAGCAATGAGCAAGACATGCGTAGTATGGGAGGATTAAAAAAGAAATTGCCTATTACCTATGCAACGATGTTAATTGGAACTATCGCGATAGCAGGCCTGCCTCCGTTTTCCGGATTCTTTTCTAAAGACGAAATTTTAGCCCATGTTTACGAGCATAGTAAGGTATTGTGGATCATCGGTGTAATAGGAGCTATGTTTACATCATTCTATATGTTCAGAATGTTGTTTCTGACGTTTAACGGAACCTTCCGCGGAACCTCGGAGCAGGAGCATCACTTACACGAATCTCCGAAATCAATGACTGTTCCTTTAATAGTTTTGGCTTTCCTTTCTGTTGTTGGAGGCTTTATTAATATTCCTGCGGCTTTACACGGAAACCACTGGCTGGCCAACTTTCTGGAGCCCGTTTTCTTCGCCTCGAATTCTAAAGTCCCGGAAGTGCATTTAGATCATAGTACAGAATACTTGCTTATGGCTATTTCGGTCCTTTGCGCTGCCATTGCCGCCTATATCGCCTATAACCGATATTCAAAGAATCAGCATGTACCAGTGCCTGATACAGCCGAAAGAGGTGCTTTAGCCAATCTGTCGTATAATAAGTACTATATAGATGAGATTTATGATGCAGTTATTGCGAAGCCTTTAAATATTCTTTCTGGTTTTTTCTACAGAGTTATTGATAAGGCAGTAATTGATGGTTTTGTGAATGGACTTGGCCGCACTACCGCTGAAGCAAGTAAAGGTTTGAGGCTGCTACAGACCGGAAATATTGGTTTCTATATTTTTATGATGGTGGTTGGGATAGTTGCATTATTAGTTTACGGAGTTTATAACATATAATAGAGAGACATATAAATGGAAATTTTACTACTTATATTTTTACCATTAGCTAGCGCCATTATTGTTTCTCTTTTTGGCAAGCACGAACAGGCTAAAACAGCTGCATTTATTTTCTCTCTATTGTCACTTGGGTTAACAGCATATTTGTATTCGAGGTTTAATCCTGATGCAGGCACTCAATTTACCGTGGATTATCCCTGGTTGTCAACTTTGGGCGCCCGTTTTAATGCGGGAATAGATGGAATAAGTATGCTATTGGTGATGCTGACTAATGGCTTAATTCCCTTAATTATACTTTCAAGCTTCAATCATAATTATAAAAATCCCGGAGCATTTTACGGCCTGGTGCTTTTTATGCAGAGCGGATTATTAGTAGTATTCACAGCCCTCGACGCATTTTTATTCTATGTCGGCTGGGAAGCTGCTCTTATTCCGATATACTTTATCTGCGCCATTTGGGGTGGGGAGAATCGAATTAAAGTAAATCTTAAGTTCTTTATTTATACAATCGCAGGCAGTTTGGTGATGCTTATCGGAATTATTTATATGGCGCAGCAAACGCCAGATAAAAGTTTCGACTTGCAAGGATTCTATCAGTTGTCTTTGGATGCTGCTACACAGAGATGGGTTTTTGCCGCTTTCTTTATTGCTTTTGCAATCAAGATGCCAATATTCCCTTTTCATACCTGGCAGCCGGATACGTATACCGAGGCTCCTATGGCAGGCACGATGCTCTTGTCGGGTATTATGCTAAAAATGGGCATTTACGGTGTTATACGTTGGCTGATTCCTGTAGCTCCCCTCGGCTTTGCTGGCCACAAAACGCTGGTAATAGTTCTTTCGATAATAGGAGTAGTTTATGCATCGTTGATTGCGTTTACTCAGAAGGATATTAAGCGACTAGTAGCTTACTCTTCTATTGGACACGTTGGTTTAATTGCAGCTGGTATTTTTGCCTGGAATGTTCATGGCCTACAAGGTGCCATGATACAAATGTTAAATCACGGCATTAATGTGTTCGGCTTATTCTTCATCCTAGATATTATAATCAGGAGATTAAATACCCGCGATGCCGATAGAATGGGCGGAATTGCGAAAGCCGCTCCAATGTTTGCAATTGCTTTTTTAATTATCTTGCTAGGTACCGTTGCTCTACCTTTAACCAATGGCTTTATTGGCGAATTCTTGTTGTTACTAGGAATCTATAATTATAATATTTGGGCGGCAGTTATCGCCGGATTGACAATAATTTTTGGAGCTGTTTATATGCTGAGAGCTTATCAGCGATTAATGCTCGGTTCAACCAATGAAGAAACTTTGGTTTTTGCTGACATCGCAGGTACAGAAAAAACTGTTTTGTTTATTGTTTGTGCCCTGGTAATCTTCATCGGCGTTTATCCCAAGCCGCTGTTGGCCATTTCAGAAACTTCAACAAAAGCCCTTTTCGAGCTTGTACAGAGTAAGATCTCGGCACCTAACGTAACATATTAAAAACAAGAACTAAGCTATATAAAAGATGAGCGCATTAATTATTATTTCACTATTAGCAATACTTGTTTTATACCTGGGAGTATTTAAATTAAAAAATACTTTGTTACCGGTTTCTTTATTGGGCTTGGTAGCTGCGCTGATATTTGCCGCGTACGAATGGAGAAGTGGCCCGATACCTATCTATAATGGCATGATGCTATTTGATGATTATGCCATAGCTTTTTCCTGCATCACTATATTTTCAACTATCCTGATCTTTTTATTGTCGAAAGATTATTTTGAAAGAATAAGCGAAAATGTTGCCGAGTACTACGCTGTAATTCTATTCTCATTAGCGGGAATTGTGGTTATGGTATCCTTTCATAATCTTACTATGCTGTTTGTGGGGATCGAGATTATGTCAGTAAGCTTATATATCCTGGCAGGGATTAAAAAGAAAGATTTTGCATCTAACGAAGCTGCGTTAAAGTATTTCCTGATGGGGGCTTTTTCAACCGGCTTCCTATTGTTTGGGATTGCGCTATTATATGGCGCCACCGGTTCGTTTGATTTAAATTCTATTCGTACCTATGTGGTCTCTGCTCCTTTAGAAGTGTCTCCACTTTTATATGCGGGCGTTCTGTTAATGATAATTGGCCTATGTTTTAAAGTAGGTGCAGCTCCTTTTCATTTTTGGGCTCCCGACGTATATGAAGGTTCGCCGGCCTTAATTACCGCATACATGAGTACTGTGGTTAAAACTGCTGGATTTGCAGCTTTTCTTCGATTATTTATGTACTGTTTTGCGCCATTGCAAGATTTTTGGGTGCCTGTTTTAGTAACCCTGGCTTCAATTTCCCTTCTTATTGGAAATATAACTGCTGTATATCAACAGCACTTTAAAAGGATGCTTGCATATTCAAGTATTTCGCATGTTGGATATATGTTGTTTGCTATTATTGCTTTAGGTGGAGGTTCTCCAAATTCAATCTTTGTATATGCGGCGGCTT
>CBIHNR010000064.1:0-26153 GCA_966211215.1 uncultured Pedobacter sp. | reverse complement strand
ATTGTCTTATTATTTAAGGAGTCTGGTTTTTCGTTTAGTTGAATTGCTGGGTTTAAGTCCGGAATTACAGTTAAGTTATAAGAAACTGTCTCTTTTACATTAGTTTCGCCATTTAGAGGCTTTACACTGAATCTGGAACTTTGCAGAGCCCTATAGGAGTAGGAAAATTGATTGTCATCAAGAGGCTTTAAGTTCAAGGTTTTACCTGCTATATTAAGTGCGATAGTTTTAGCATTGTCTGTTTTAAATTTCCAGTTGATTTTTGTTCCTGCAGGCACTGTCAAATCTCCAGAATTACTTAGGGACTCATTCTTTTTACGCAGGTAAGCAGGGTACTCTAAAAATACATCAAAATTCAAGAGTGTTGGCTTCTTCTTAACCTCAATTGTATAGGGTTCGGACACAAAACCAGCAGCTGATAGTCTTATCTCTTTGGTGTTTTGAATATTATGGAATGTATAGCTAAAATTAATGATGTTTTCTTTTTCAAGTTTGAACGTGTTAACTCCATCTTCAAGATAAATATCCTGCGGGATTTCGCTACCGGTAAGCTTAACCTTTAGTTCGAAATTGTCCCCCTGGTAGGCTACTAATTTTTTATTAACTACCTGGAATTGAAAAGGGGCTTTTTTTACAAACTTTTTATCATGTTTTATTAGCCGTTCTGTGCTCTCACTTAGGATATAAGGGGCAGTAGCGCCAATGAAAATTAGTATAGCTAAAGGGGGCAAGACATACTTTAAATACTTCTTATTCTCTTTAAATCTGATTGCCGTGCTAAATGGAACCGGCTTTAATTCTTCTATCTTTTGATTTATACTAGCTTCTATGAGCTCTTTCTGGTGCAGATTTTCATCAGCAAGCTTTTTTAGCTGGAGTGTGTTTAGAAGTTTATCTTTTACATGCCTGAAGTGTTTTCCAATGATTTGGGAAGCTTGCTCGTGGTTAATAGTTTTGCCAAGCCGATAATAATGTAATAAGGGTATAAAGATCCAATTAGTGAAAATAAATCCGTTTAGAAGAAGAAAGCTATAGAAAAGAGCTGTTCGAATTAGAGTTGAAAAGTTGCCAAAGTATTCAGCAGTGGTAACTATAATATAACTCGCAAAAAATGAGGCTGCCAGATAAAGAGAACCCCTTACTACCTGATTAAGGTAATACTTCCTGATAAACTCATCGATTTTATGGATGAGATAGGAGTAGTTGTTGGTAGACGTTCTCATATCATCCCAGTTAGAAATATGAAATTAACGAAATTTCGTTATAATTTATGCCTAAGAAGTATAATTTATTTTGGGAAGTATGAGTCCGTGATAAAAAAGCCAGAAGCCTGAATCGAGATTGGTGATCGTCTCAAGCTTCTGGTGATACATATACTATTGCAGCATACAACCCGCTACAGTTGTATGTGCCGTTTCATCGATCAAAATGGCTCCACCGTTTGCTCGGATTGAATTGTAGCTGTCGAATACTATCGGGGATGCTGTTTTAAGCGTAACGTGAACAACATCGTTTAATCCAGCCTGTTCAATATTTTCATGTTTTTCAAGAGTATTTACGTCAAGTTTAAAGTTGATCTCTTTTACTATACAACGTACTCTTTTGCTTTGAACTTGCAGCAGATACTTGTTTCCAGGTATTAGCGGGCGGCTGTCCATCCAACAAAGAGTTGCTTCTACATCCTGTGATACTTTAGGAGCGCTTGCTTTTGTCACCAGCATATCTCCACGATTAATATCGATATCATCCTTTAAGCGAATCACTGCACTTTGGGGCGCCGACGCTTGTTCAACTTCTTTACCGTGTACTTCAACTGCTTCAATTACAGAATCAATCCCGTCAGGAAGTACAGTGACAATATCGCCCTTTTTGTAGGTACCGCTTACAATTTTGCCAGCATATCCGCGATAATCATGTAGGTCGTCAGATTGAGGACGTATTACGTATTGAACAGGGAAACGTGAATCAGTAAGGTTAGTGTCATTGCTGATATTGATGTTTTCCAGTAAATGAAGTAAGGTCTCGCCTTTAAACCAAGGAGTATTTTCGGATGGATTAACGATGTTATCTCCATTTAATGCGCTAATTGGAATAAAAGTAACATCCTTGATATTTAATTGCTTAGCAATTTTAGAATATTCGATAACGATGTTATTATATACTTCTTCAGAGAAATCAACCATGTCCATTTTGTTAATTGTAACAACGACATGAGGAATCTGCAATAAAGAAGCAATAATACTATGACGGCGTGTTTGTTCGATCACTCCTAAACGGGCATCGATCAAAATGATAATTAAATCGGAATTTGATGCACCAGTAACCATGTTACGTGTGTATTGAATGTGTCCGGGAGCATCAGCAATGATGAACTTACGTTTTTCTGTGTTAAAATATTTGTAAGCTACATCAATAGTGATTCCTTGCTCGCGTTCTGCACGTAAGCCATCGGTAAACAAGGCAAGGTCTATTTCGCCTTCGCCTTTGTTTTTACTTTGCTTTTGTATGGTAGCAAGCTGATCAACTTTAATAGAATCAGTATCATATAACAAGCGGCCGATTAAGGTACTTTTACCGTCATCAACACTACCTGCAGTAATAAATCGAAGTAAATCCATTGTTTTGAGGTCAGAGATCAGAGGTTAGAGATCAGAGATTAGTCTGATACCTCCTGCTTACATCTCATTTAAAATATTATCCTAACAATTTGAAACTTTATAAACCTAATCTCCAGTATCAAATATGTAATCACTATTCTTAAACTTAGCCATTGCTCCCCTTTAAGGGGGCGAAAGGCTAAAAATACCCGTTTTTCTTACGGTCTTCCATTGCAGCTTCAGAAACCTGATCGTCGATACGTGTTTCCCCACGCTCACTGATATTGGTTCTGTTAATTTCCGCAATAATATCGTCAATGGTGGAAGCAGTAGACTCTACGGCAGCTGTACAGCTCATATCTCCAACTGTACGGTAGCGAACTTGTCTTTTTTCTATTACATCACCTTCGTCAATGCGGATGAACGGAGATGTTGAAACAAGATGTTCTCCATATACTAAAACTTCACGCTCGTGAGTAAAGTAAATTGAAGGAAGCTCTACCCCTTCGCGTTTTATATAATTCCAAACGTCTAATTCAACCCAGTTTGAGATAGGAAATACACGAACATTTTCGCCTTTAGCAATTTTTCCGTTGTAAAGGTTCCAAAGCTCCGGGCGTTGTTTTTTTGGATCCCACTGTCCGAACTCATCTCTCACTGAAAAAATACGTTCTTTAGCTCTTGCTTTTTCTTCATCACGGCGAGCGCCGCCAATACATGCATCAAAGCCAAATTCTTCGATAGTATCTAATAAGGTATATGATTGAAGCGCATTGCGGGAAGCAAATTTTCCTACCGGTTCTTTCAGCCCTTTTGCTTTAATGGTATCTTCAACTTTGCGAACAATAAGTTTCGCGCCTAGTTCTTTCGCTAAACGGTCGCGGTATTCCAAAGCTTCAGGGAAGTTGTGCCCTGTATCAATATGTACAAGCGGGAAAGGGATTTTACCAGGTTTGAACGCTTTTAACGCTAATTGAACTAAGGTAATAGAATCTTTTCCCCCCGAAAATAAAAGTGCCGGGCGCTCGAATTGGCCAGCTACCTCACGCATAATGTGAATAGACTCAGCTTCAAGCAAATCCAGGTAATCTAATTTAGATGGCATAGTTATTTTTTCCAATTATTATGAATGTGCGTGTAATCCGCACTCTTTATTCGTTTTATCTTCCCACCACCAGCGGCCTGCGCGGAAATCGTCTCCAGGCATAATTGCACGGGTACAAGGCTGGCAGCCAATACTTACAAATCCTTTGTCATGAAGAGTATTGTAAGGAATTCCATTTTTATTGATGAAAGCCCGTACTTCATCTGTTGTCCAGTGAAGCAAAGGATGGAATTTTATAATATTGTTGGTTTCGTCAAATTCTATTTGAGGCAGATCGCTTCTTTCCGGAGAATGCTCGGCTCTCAGGCCGGTTATCCAAAGTTCATTTCCTTTAAGGGCCCTTTGAAGCGGTTCAACTTTGCGGATATAGCAGCAACCTTTGCGGTTTTCAACGGAGTCATAAAAGGAATTCGGACCTTTTTCAGTTACGAATTTTTCCAACAAAGTGGCATTTGGATAATATGCTTCTATGTTAGTGTTATACATTTCGTTAGTGCGGCTCCATACGTAATAGGTTTCGCTAAACAGGCGCCCTGTATCTAACGTAAATATTTTTATGGGAAGTTTTTGAGACAGAACCATGTGTGAAATCACTTGGTCTTCCCAGCTAAAACTTGTGGAGAGAACAATCCTACCCTCAAATTCCTGAGCCAGCAAAACAAGCGCGTCTTCTGGACTTAAGCCGCTTAGCCTGGCAGAAAGTTCTGCTACTTTATCTTTCAGGATGTTTACCATCTTAATGTTTTAAAATAATATCTTAATCTGTATCAGCAATTTATAAAATATTTGCGCTGAGTTAGCTAACGAAGTATAGCTCGCAGAAAAATTATGCAAAAGTACACACAATTAACCACTTATAAAGTATGAAATTAGAAATTGAATCATAAGGGCGTAATCTTTAGGGACAAATACTTAAAACTTTATCTTTGCTGCCTTAAATAAAATACTCTTATGGCAAATAAAGTTCGTGTTCGTTTCGCGCCAAGTCCAACAGGTGGCTTGCATTTAGGCGGAGTAAGGACAGTATTATTTAACTATCTTTTTGCAAAGCAACAAGGTGGCGATTTTATTTTACGGATTGAGGATACAGACCAAACCAGGTTTGTGCCTGGCGCTGAGGAGTACATTTTAGAATGTTTAAAATGGTGTGGATTGCATCCTGATGAAGGGACAGAGGCTGGCGGCGAATATGGCCCATACCGTCAGAGTGAACGTAAGGAAATTTATAAAAAGTATGCAGATAAGCTAATTGCTGATGGTAAAGCTTACTATGCTTTTGATACACCCCAAGAACTAGAAGAAAAGCGTGCAGAGATACCTAATTTTCAATATGGGCATGCTTTTCGAAATCAGCTTAAGAACTCCCTCGTTTTATCAAAGGAAGAGGTTAAAAGCTTATTAGAAGCCGGAACGCCTTATGTTATCCGCATAAATATGCCCTCAAACGAGACCATATATTTTGATGATTTAATACGCGGTGAAGTAAGTTTTGACACCACTTTGGTTGATGATAAAGTGTTATTGAAAGCTGATGGAATGCCAACTTATCATTTAGCTGTAGTGGTTGATGATTACCTGATGAAAATTACACACGCTTTTCGTGGCGAGGAGTGGTTGCCATCTGCGCCGGTGCATTTGTTGTTGTGGAAATATTTGGGATGGGAGGATTCTATGCCTAAGTGGGCACATTTGCCGCTGATTTTAAAGCCTGAAGGGAATGGAAAGTTGAGCAAAAGGGATGGCGCAAGGTTAGGTTTTCCGGTATATGCAATGAATTGGGCAGATCCTGTTACCCACGAAATAACGCCGGGCTTCCGTGAACTAGGATTTCTGCCCGAAGCTTTTAATAACTTGTTAGCTTTGCTTGGGTGGAACGATGGGACGGATCAGGAAATTTTCAGCCTGGAGGAATTAATTTCTAAGTTTTCCTTAGAGAGAGTGAGCCACTCGGGAGCGAAATTCGATTTTGAAAAAGCCAAATGGTTTAACGCTGAGTGGATTAAGAGGGTAGATGCCAATAGATTAAAAGCGGATGTTGCCGGGATATTTGCCAAAGAGGGAATTGATGTTGCTGATGAAGCAAAGCTGGTTAAAGTTATAAGCCTGGTTAAAGACCGCTGTACGTTGTTAGTTGATTTTGTGGCTCAAGCCGGTTATTTCTTTAGATCGCCGGAAGAGTATGACCTTGAAGCTGTTAAACCAAAATGGACAGAGCAGAAGGAGGAATTTTTTAAAATTTTTGCTGAGGGCATTGCTGCATCTGAATCTTTTGATGCCGCAGGTTTGGAAACATCTTTTAAAGCGCTTTCTAACGAAAAAGGATTCAAAATTGGCGATGTGATGTTGCCTTTTCGTATAATGTTGGTGGGGGGTAAATTCGGTCCCGCAGTTTTCGATATTGCCTACCTATTAGGAAAGGACGAAACTATAAGCCGAATATATAAAGCTTTGGAAGTCTTTAAGTAAGGGTGAGAAAAAAAACAAAAAACTTTCATCTTTGGATATTTGTCCATAAATTAGTGACAAATATCCAAAGATATGAAAAAGCATAGTAATACTAGCCACTCTATGGTTGAAGAGCCAATGGCGGCTTACTCCACAACCGGCGCAATAGGGGCCTCTTTATATTTTTTGGGCGGCAAGTCTGTGTTTACTGGAAAAACCGAGATAAAAGGCAAGTACGATTATATTAATATTATTCGTAAAGGCTTAACACGTAAGTCTCTGGATTATCTAATGCAATATACTGGCATTTCAACTCTGGAAATGGCAGATATTATCCATACTTCAGATAGAACCCTTCGCCGATATACTTCGGAAACTATTTTAAATCCCGAGCAGTCTGAACGAGCTTTGGAAATTGCAAGGCTTTATACTCGTGGGGAAGAAGTTTTTGACAGCCTTGATGCCTTTAAAACCTGGATGGATAGTAACGTGATGGCTTTGGGCAATAAGAAGCCTAAAGAGTTTCTGGATACATCATTAGGGATAGAGCTTTTGATGGAAGAATTGGGGCGCATTGAACATGGTGTTTTTGCCTAATGCTGGTTTACCGTATTAGTAAATGCAAGTATATTGAAGACCTTTCGGGGCTGGGTGCGGCTACATATCCCGGACGGTGGAATGGGAAAGGAACTTACGTTTTATATACAGCGGCCACCCCTTCGTTAGCTTTACTCGAAAGTGTTGTACATATTTCGAACATTCCATCCATTTCCTATTGCATGATAAGCCTGGAAATTCCTGATGATTGTTTTACACAAATTAAAGAACTACCTTCTGGTTGGGAGGCTAATCCACCTGCGGACAGCTTGAAGGAAATTGGAAACCGGTTTGTGAGGGAGGGGAGATTTTTAGCTTTAAAGCTTCCATCTGCAATAATGCCAGAAGATTTTAACTTCATTATAAACCCGAACCATACAGATTTTAAACAGGTACGAATAGTATCAAACAGAAATCTTTCAATTGATGAAAGGCTTCTACGTAAGTAACTTATACACAAATAAGGCTCCAGCTTTTACTCCATTTTTTCCCCTTTTCAAGTTTAATTATTCCTTCTTTTTGTTCCAGGTCCTGATTATGTGTTTCAGCATCGGCTATGCCTTCCCAAGGTTCAATACATACGAAGGGGGCATTTTTTGCTGCCCAAATTCCCATATAAGGAAAGCCAGCAAAATCAAAATGTAAGCCATGGATAGTTTTATCGCTGCAAATTGAAATTCTCGTTGATTTTAAATCTTTAAAAACAATGGCATCATCTGTAAATAAACTTGGTTTTAAAGGAAGTTGGGTTTGATTTTCAAGAAGAGGTACAGGGACGTGAATCAAGTTGTCTTTCAAAGTCCAGCGACAGGCATTTTCTTCTTCGTTGAATTCCAAAAAATAATCTTCATAGGTGGTGCCTTTCACTAGAGGAACATTGAAAGCAGGATGGGCGCCTATCGAAAAAAGAAGGGGTTCTGCTGCCGGGTTTTCTATCTCGTACGTTAATGTGATCCCATTTCCGTTTAGCTGGTATTTCATTCGTAGTAAAAACTCGAAGGGGTAGTTTTTCAAGGTTTCTTCGGAATTCTTTAAAATAAGCGAACACGAATCGCCATATATAGCTTCTTTTGTAAAATCCATGTCGCGTGCAAATCCATGCCTTGGAAGCGTATATTTCTTCCCTTTATAGATAAATGTATTGTCCTTAAGGGCTCCAACTATTGGGAAAAGCACAGGCGATCTGCGTGGCCAGTACTTGGCATTTCCGTTCCAAAGGTATTCTAGATTGGTATCTTTATTATAGAGGCTTTGTAGTTCGGCACCATGTGGATTTATAGTTGCTTTTATAAGAGCATTTTCTAAGGTAACCATATCAGAGTTATTTGAATTCGACAATCGTTTTCGCGTTTAAAGATATATTTTTGATGGGTTTAGTCCTGATATTTAATGAAAAATTTACTAGCCCCTGCGGTATGTATGTTAGCGTTAGTGTTTGCATGTTCTTCTAATCCTTATAAGGATACAAACAAGGCATATAAAAAGCTGGCAAAATCGCTGATAAAACCTTTGGCAGAAGTTCCACAGGTTTCGGAAATAGGCAAAGGTTCTGAGTATCCTATCGGTACCATCAATTTTAACTTACGCAAACCCAATTATGTAATCATACATCACACTGCACAAAATGCCTGTGAACAAACTTTACGAACATTTACGCTGTCTAAAACTCAAGTAAGTGCCCATTATGTAATTTGTAAAGATGGTACCGTGCACCATATGTTGAACGACTATTTGAGGGCCTGGCATGGGGGAGTGGCTAAATGGGGATCGCTGACAGATGTTAATTCCGCTTCTATTGGTATTGAGCTGGATAATAACGGGACTGAGACGTTTGCTGAGACTCAGCTCAATAGCCTGTTGATCTTACTCGGTAAGTTAAAGAAAGATTATAATATACCCACAGCAAATTTTATAGGGCACTCGGATATTGCTCCATCACGAAAACAGGATCCCAGCGTTTTTTTTCCATGGAAAAGCCTTGCTGAGCGAGGATTTGGTAATTGGCAGGATTCTATTTTGGATAGTGTTCCTGCGGGCTTTAATTCAATACAGGCTTTACGATTAATTGGATATGATACAAAGGACTCCGTTTCTGCAATTAAAGCGTTTAAGTTACATTTTATACAGAGCGACGTTTCGCCACTGCTTAAGGATGAGGATAAAAGGGTATTGAATAATTTGGTACGTAAATATAATTAAGAAGACTTTAAATATTTTTTAAAATAATTTTGGATTTTCATTTTTTCTTCATGTAGTCGTTGTTGTTTTGTTATATCAAATCACTTAATAATTAACTATAAAACGAACACACATGAAAAAGATAGGATTATTAGCAACTGCCATTTTAGTAAATGCGGTAGTTTTCGCACAGTCGACAGAAAGCAAAAATCAACATGGGGTAGCTGTTAGCACGACAGCTAAGTCTGAAACTACAGTCGGTGCAAATAAAGGCGAAGACGTTAGCAGTACGGCATCTGTAAATTCTCATTCTTCAATATCAGCCGCTAAAACACACAAACAAAAGGATAATGAAGAACGGAAAGAAGCTGCAGCCGAAAGACGAAGCGAAGCGAAGGCTGACCTGCAAGCTACTATTGACTCGAAAAAAGAAGCCTTAGCAGAAAGAAAGGAAAACACGCAAGCCACAGTTGATTCAAAAAAGGAAGCATTGGCAGAACGTAAGGCAGAGGCTAAAGCGAGAACCGATGCCCGTGTGGAGTCATCGTTAAATACGACAAAAGAGGTTAGCAGCGAAGTTGGGGCTCGCGCTAAATCATCTTTAAATAAAGCAAGAGGTGTCAGGGCAGAGGGGGCTATAAACTCTGCAACCAGAGTGCAACTACGCCGTCCAAGTGTAGCAGGTAGCGTTGGGGCTGCTGCCAGATTACACTTGTAGTAGGCTTCTACATATAATATATACACACACTTATCTAAAGTTTGCCCCGTTTACTGGGGCAAACTTTGTATTTTTACAAATTTGATGAAGACGCCATTTTTATATCGATTCGTGTTGTTCAGCCTTGTGATGGCGTTGCCTTTACTTGCTTCTGCTAAAAGAACTCTTTCTTACCCACATTTGGAGGCGGAAGGAATGCTTTTGACCGACTCTACGATCCGTAGACAGCCACAAAAGCCCGAAGAAGACAGAAAGCCAGACAATGATGAGCGTATCAGGCCCGATATTAAGGAAGTTCCAAGATCGAGAAGATTGCCTAAGCCTACAGTTGTAACAGACAGGGTTAGAATTAAACGCCCGCCAGTTAGGGTTTTAAGGCCCGGAAGGGGAGTTGGAAGACAAATTGGTATTCATAGACTTGTAAACTAATTGATTATTTATGAAGGTTTTTTTTACGGGATTTTTTGTGCTGTTATCGGTTTTGAGGATTTCGGCACAAACGAAAGCTGCTGTTGTTGATACAGTTAAAGTCGAGGAAGACAAAACTTCTGTTTTTGTTTTGGGCACAAGCTATGGAAATACAACCAATTATTATGGCCAAACCACTGCAGAAAAATTGCCTTATGGAACGGTTTCAATGATATATCAGCATAAAAGTGGTTTGAACGCCTCAGCCTCGGCTTTGAAATTGCTCAATTCAGGTTCAGGTATTTCCCAGTCAGACCTTTCTCTTGGTTATGATTTTGATATTTCGAAGAAACTAGGAGCAAGTTTGTTGTACACCCGCTATATTTTCGCTAAAAACTCGCCATTACCTCAATCGGTTAATCCTAATGCTGCAAGGGCTGGCTTGTCTTATGATTGGAAATGGTTTAATACCGGTTTACTCGGCGATTATGTTTTTGGAAATGTAAGGGATAGTTCCGGTAATAAACTAAACGATTTCTTTTTGACTTTTAATGCGTCCAAAGAAATTCCTTTGACGCGCTTATTTAGTAAGAATGATTATATATCAGTAAAGCCTTCGGTTCAATTGACAGGAGGAACCCAGGTCATTGGCCATTATGAGAAGAGGCAAATTGAAGCTACCGATAACAACCTGCCTTTGGAAAATTCACCTCTTGGTAGGAGGGGGAAAAGGTTCAGAGAGTTATTGTCGGATAGTGATAGTGAAACGGAGACATACATAGAGTCTTCAAGTTTTAACCTTTTAACTACCAGCTTTTGTTTGCCTTTAGCATACAATCGAGATCACTATACTTTAGAAGCTGCGTATCAAGTTTCAATTCCAAACAAGAACTCGGATCTAATAAGTAATAGGAACCAATCATACTTCACATTAAGTTTTATATATCTGTTTTATAAAAGTAAACACTAAGCCTTGAAAATATTAATTGTAGAAGACGAGAAAACCTTGGCTTACGAGGTGGAAGCTTTTTTGAAAAAGGCTTTCTTTATTTGCGATTTAGCACATACTGCCAGGCAGGGCTTAGAGCAGATCGAAGTAAACCAATACGATTTCGTACTGCTAGACTTAGGCCTGCCTGATAAAGATGGCCTGGTAGTTTTGGAACAAGCTAAAAAGAATAATTCGGAGGCAGCATTTATCATTCTTACAGCACGTGGCAATATTGAAGACCGCATCAAAGGATTAGATTTAGGCGCTGATGATTATTTACCTAAGCCTTTTTCTTTGTTAGAATTGCAATCTCGTATTCAAGCGATATCCAGGCGGAAGTTTGGAATTAAAAATCAGTCAATTAAACTTGGAGAGTTTTCTATTGATCTCCAAAAGCGTGTAGTAAGTAAAGAAGAAAATGAGATTGACCTCACTAGAAAAGAGTTCGACCTGTTAAGCTATATGTTATTGCATAAAAACAGGGTGTTAACGCGCATCCAGCTAAGCGAGCATATTTGGGGCAGTTTTGTTGATGACGACTATGATTCGAATTATATCGATGTCCATATAAAAAACATTCGTAAAAAGCTGGGAGCCCATGGCCAGGTTGACTGGCTGGAAACAGTACGCGGCGTTGGCTACAAAATCAAAAAGCAAGAGTGAAGTTAACTACCAAGCTTACCCTGTTCATTACCCTATCCAAGCTTGCTATTGTATTGCTTTTTATTTTATTGCTACCCACCCTTGTAGAAAGCATAGCTTTTAAATACACCAATTTTTATCTTCGCGAGCAGCAAAAGAAAGTAATGAAAACCATTAATAAGAATGGAGTTGATTACTATTTGCAAGGGGAGGAAAGTTACGGTAGTTATACCATGCTTAAGGAGGAGTACATTGCCTTAGAGCCAGTTAGCGGAAAATATCTTATTGACACCATTGAAACTTCCGAACGTATTGTGGAGCAAGATACATTAAACTATCGGGTTCTTATCCATACTTTCCAGATGGGTAAAAAACACTATCTGTTGGAAATTGGAAAAACAACGGCAACTATAAGCCAGTATAACAGGCCTTTACAGCGTATTGCATCCATTGTGCTTATCACTCTTATCTTAATCACTTTAATAGCCGACTTGATTTATACACGGTTTTTGCTTGCGCCACTTGATAAGATTATAAAAAGCAAGCTGTTGAATCGTAAGTTTCCTTTTAACGAGGATTCTCATCCAATAAAAACGTCTACTTCTGATTTTCAATATCTGGATAATTCCCTCATATCCTTAATGGAGCAAATTCACGAAGCCTTTGAGAAAGAGCGGGAGTTTACCGCCAATGCTTCGCATGAGTTAATGACGCCAATCAGTATTCTTCAAAATAAGATTGAGAATTTAATGGGTGAAGCTGATGTGAGTGAATTGGTGCAGAGGCGCCTTATTGAAATGCATCGTACGTTAAACCGCCTGAAGAAGATTGTTAATTCTTTGTTATTGATTTCGAGGATTGAGAATGAGCAGTTTGCTAAGTCAGATTCTGTTAGTGTTAGAGAGTTATTTGAGGATGTGATGGAGGATATCAGCCACAGGCTAGAAGAGAAAGAGATTTCTTTTAGCCTGGAACTAAATAATGATGTTGTTATTAAGAGATGTAACCGCGATTTATTATATCAATTAATTTATAACCTTGTTAATAACGCTATTAAGTACAATAAGCCAAAGGGTAATATTAAAGTAACCGATTCTTATCATAAAGGAAGTTTTTACCAGATTTTTATTTCGGATACTGGCATCGGAATCCCATCAGATGATATACCTACAATCTTTAACCGCTTTAAAAAATCAAACCTTTCTCAGGGAGGCGTTGGATACGGGTTAGGTTTGTCGATAGTGCAAAGCATTGCCAATTATCACAAAATAAAAATCGATGTAAGTTCGGTTATCCAAAAGGGAACTACATTTACCCTCCTGTTTCCCAAGGAGATTATTGATTAAAATGGTGTTGTTATAGATTTTATCTATATCGCATTGAGAAAAACGATCAATTTAGAGTCTTTTTGGATTGCCCCGAGTTGCCGATACCCTTATCTTTGTGGCAACTAAAAAAAGAAGTATATGATTACTATAGGACAGAAATTCCCATCATTTTCTAAAAAAGCAGTTGTGAGCACTGAAAAAGGTAAAGAGTTTGATACTCTGACTTCTGATTATTTAACTAATGATGATAACGTTTGGACAGTAATGTTCTGGTGGCCAAAAGATTTCACATTTGTTTGCCCTACAGAAATTGCTGAATTCAACAAAGCATATGGCGAATTCCGCGATAGAGATGCACGTTTAATTGGTGCTTCTACTGACTCTGAGTTTGTTCACCTTGCATGGAGAAAAGATCATGAAGATCTACGTGACCTTAAGTTCCCGATGTTAGCTGATACTTCTAAATCATTAGCTGAAGAGCTTGGCATTTTAGAGCCAACTGAAAAGATTGCTTACCGTGCAACTTTCATCATAGACCCTCAAGGTATTGTGCGTTGGGTTAGTGTTAACGATTTAAGCGTTGGCCGTAACGTTAAAGAAGTTTTACGTGTATTAGACGGTTTACAAACTGACGAGCTTTGCCCTTGTAACTGGGAAAAAGGCCAGGAGACTTTAAGTGCTTAGAATTAAAAACAACGAAATAAAATCCCCGGTTTACCGGGGATTTTTTGTAACCAAAAGATTTTTTCAAAATGAGCGAAACTACAGAAGTAATAACAGAATTTTTAGAAAGCATTAGCTTGCCTTCGGATTTCCGTACCGATACGTTAGATTTATTAGAAAAAGGACAGTCTCGTTATTTAAGAGACTTTAAGGTAAATTTCAACAGTATTCTTACGTCGGAGCATTTATCTGGCAAGGAGATTGGGTTGATAGGTATCAGTATTGCCGCTAACAATCAAAATAAGCCATTATTAGCTTTTTATTCGGCTTTTGCAGAGAAAAATGAGGCGACGGCAGAAGAGATTGCGGAGGCGGTTGCTTGTGCATCCCTTTTAGCCTCTAACAACATTTTTTACCGTTTCAGACATTTTACTCAGAAGGAGAAATACACTCAGATCCCAGCCCGTATCCGTATGCAAATTATGGTTAAGCCTGTTACCGGAAAAGAGTTCTTTGAGTTGCTAAGCCTTGCAGTTTCTGCAGTGAATGGCTGCGAGATGTGCGTGAATGCGCATGAGGATTCTTTAATTAAGCTTGGAACAACAGAGGAACGTATTTTTGATGCCGTACGTATTGCTTCATTAATTACTGCCACCGGAAAAGTTATATTTTAATCAGGCCCGTTTTTTCCACAATTAAAAAGAATGTGGAAAAAAATAGAAATTTAACATTGTATTAAAATAATAAACTTTTTCTAATTTAGGGATAAGGTTAACCACCTTGGAGCCTAAGAGATTTCTTCCCAATAATTCTCAATATCGTGAAAGGGCTTTAAGGGAAAAGGTTTTTAATTGTAAATTTTGGGATTACCGTTGTATGGAAAGCATACAACGGTTTTTTATTTATTGGAATGCTGCAAGCATTATTGTGCCAACTTTCCAAGTAGACGTTCCTTATGCGCCGGCACGGTTCAAGCTCAGTCAAATCCGTGTTTCCAAGAAGATTTTTCTGTGGCCGGTAAATATGATCTGGTTACCTTCCTTTATTGCTGCAATCAATCAATCCTGTAATTATTTTGATTGAATATTTTCTGGTTTTTATTAATGACATTTTTGTGAATAACTTACCTTTGCTGAAAATTTAATAAAATGGCACAAGAACAAGATAACAAGGATTACAGCTTATTCTTCATATTAGGAGCAATCTTCGGAGGATTAACTGGTTATGCAATTTCAGATTTGGTGATTTTCGGTTTGCTTGGAGCAATAATCGGAGCTGTTTTCGCAGCATTCTTTGTAAACGCCCTTGTAAAAGGACGCACTTACTAAGCGCCTATAAAAAATAAACCCTGACACTTCGCAGCGTCAGGGTTCAACCTAAACCTTATCACAATTAAACCAACTCTCGCTGGTTATATATCAATAACGGGGATATATGCGATTTGTTTTATGCGATTGAATTTTTTTTCACTTTTTTTTAATCGCTGCTAAAATCCTTGAAAATAGAGCTCTTAAGGCTATTTGCAGCTTCTCCGTCGAGGTATCTTTTTACTCTATCATAAGAGTGGTCTATCGAATCGCTGATAATTGTAATGAGTTCGCCCGGTTTTACTTTATTGATGACATAATTCCAGGCTTCATCACTGCTTAGAATAATCTTGTAAGATGCTTCGGGTTTTACATCTATAATTCCTTCAACTATCAGGTTTACTATTTCTTCTGCAGTTCTGTCTCGCAAATATTTCTCCTGGCAAATAATAATGTCATTAAACATGCGGGCAGATATTCTGCCTATCTCCTTGATATCTTCATCTCGGCGGTCGCCAGTTCCGGAGATCACCCCCGTGTGGAATGAGGCTTCCGAATTATTAATAAAGCCTTGCAGGCCTCGCAACCCGTCGGGATTATGGGCATAGTCTACCAGGATTTTAAAATCTCGGAATTCAAAGACGTTCATTCTGCCCGGTGTGTGGGCGGTAGATGGAACAAATGTTTCCAGAGAGGTGCGGATGTCTTCAATTTTAAAGCCCCATAAAAAGGTGGCTAAGCTGGCTGCCATGGCATTTTGGGTCATAAAGTCTACCGTGCCATTAAATGTGATGGGAATATGTGAAACTTTGGTAATCCGGATTTTCCAATCGCCTTTTTTTATAGTTAGAAATCCGTTATCTACAATTGCCGCTACGCCACCCTTACGGCAATGCTCTTGGATTTCAGTGTTGTTTTCAAACATACTGAAATAGGCAACGTTGCAGTGCTCGGTTTCTTTGCCAATTTTAACGCAATATTCGTTATCCGCATTGAGCACCGCCCAGCCGTGTGGTTTAACGGTTTCGATTAAAACCTGTTTTACACTTGCCAAGTCGTCGAGAGTATTAATATCAGCTATACCCAAATGATCTTCCTGAATATTGGTTAGCACAGCAATATCGCATTGATTGAACCCTAGGCCT
Organism: uncultured Pedobacter sp.; assembly: GCA_966211215.1. GTDB lineage: Bacteria > Bacteroidota > Bacteroidia > Sphingobacteriales > Sphingobacteriaceae > Desertivirga. The sequence continues at coordinate 10,029 of CBIHNR010000064.1, read as the reverse complement.
GACCGTAAAATGCCGCCGCGGGCCGTTTCTAAAACTGCAAACTCAACGGTCGGGTCTTTTAATACAAATTCGGCGCTATTAGGGCCGGTTGTGTCTCCCTTAATCATCAATGAGTTTTGTATATAAATTCCATCAGAAGTGGTATACCCAACCCTATAGCCATTATTTTTAATAATATGTGAGATTAGACGTGTTGTGGTAGTTTTTCCATTAGTTCCGGTTATTGCAATAATTGGAATGCGGGCAGATTTTCCGACGGGATAAAGCATATCTAAAACTGGCACCGCAACGTTTCTTGGTTGTCCTTCGCTTGGAGCGAGGTGCATTCTGAAACCGGGAGCAGCATTTACTTCCAAAACTACCCCACCCGTTTCTTGCAGAGGTTGCGAAAGGTTTTGTGCCATGATGTCAATTCCGCAAATGTCAAGCCCTATTACCTTCGCTATTCGTTCGCAAACAAAGATATTGTGCGGGTGTACAATGTCGGTAACATCTAAAGAAGTGCCTCCGGTACTGAGGTTGGCTGTTGATTTCAGAAAAACTGTTTCGCCCTTTGCCGGAATACTTTGCAAGGAATACCCATTTCTGGCAAGCAGGTCTAATGTGTCCCTGTCGACTGTTATTTCTGTAAGCACATTTTCGTGTCCATAGCCTCTTCTCGGATCCTTATTTTCGATTTCAATTAGCTGCTCAATAGTATGTTTGCCGTCTGCAGTTACATGGGCTGGAATACGTTTGGCTGCAGCAACCATCTTATTTGCGATTACCAATACCCTGAAATCATGCCCGATAATAAAGCGTTCTACAATAGCTTTTTGAGAATACTTTTGAGCGTGGGCCAAGGCCTCAATAGCCTGCTGTTCGGTTTTAATGTTAATGCTTGCCCCTTTGCCATGATTTCCATTTTGCGGTTTGATCACTAAAGGAAATCCAATTTCATCAATAAGATCTTTTAATTCAGCTTCACTGCTTACAGTAGAGCCATCTGCAACGGGTATAGCCTGTTCTTTCAAAATCCGCTTAGTTTCTTCTTTGTCGCCGGCTATATCAACGGCAATGCTGCTTGTCTTGTCGGTTATTGTGGCCTGGAATCTCATTTGGTTTTTGCCATAGCCGAGCTGCACTAATGAGGAGTTGTTCATACGGATGTATGGAATATCGCGGGCAGTAGCTTCGTCGACAATGGAAGCTGTGCTTGGCCCAAAGCGCTCTTTATCGCGCATTTTCCGCATGGCAGTTATGTCCTCTTCTAATGGATAATCTTCTCCTTTTACCAGAGCTTCAGCTATTCTAACTGCAGATTCGGCAGCAAAAACGCCTACATTTTCTTCAACGTACGAGAATACCACATTATAAACACCGGTGGCTTTTGTGCCCCTTGTGCGTCCAAAGCCAGCATCCATTCCAGCAAGTACTTGAATTTCGAGGGCGATATGTTCAATAATATGCCCCATCCATGTGCCTTCTTCAACGCGCTCAAGGAAGCCTCCATCGTGGCCTGGAGAGCAATGGTGCGTATATAGACTGGGAATAAGCTTTTCTAAGCTCTGTTTAAATCCCGGAATTTCATTGCTGGGTTTATATTCAAGCTCTTGCAGGTCTAGCTGCATTTGTATGAGCTTAGTTTTCTTAATTGACCAGATGTTCGGTCCCCGAAGTACCTGGATTTTTAAAATGTTCATCAGAATATTATCTAAATCGTTTAAGCCTGAAAAATATGTGTTGTAGTATTAGGTATATGTTAAAAGTGTATGGTGTTTGAGGTATTTGGGGATTGATTTAGATAACCAAGAATAGCGTTAGAAAGTTTTTTAAAGATTGTACAAAAACTTATTGAGCTCATAATTGATATATTTGATAATACTGGCATTTAATTTTTAAGGTATGCTTCCAAAAGGGAAACTTGTGATTATTGGCGGAGCTGTAGATCTGGGGAGTTCGTTAAGCTATAATGAAAACATAAGCCATCCGCATTATATTAAATTTTTTGAACGGGGCATTTTACGCCGAATGATTACCGAGTCGCCCAAAAAGGAAAATTCTGTGATCGAGGTAATTACAACGGCCTCTAAAATCCCTGAAATTGTTGGGGCTGAATATATTAAGTCGTTTAATCAGCTGCAGGTTAACAATGTACATGTACTCGATATACGTAATCGGGAAGATGCATGTTCTGCCGAAACATTAGACCGTATTCGTAAAGCGGATATCGTTATGTTTTCCGGCGGCGACCAATTGAGGCTAAGCGCTATTTATGGTGGGACAGAATGTCTACGTGTTCTAAAGAATCGTTATGAGCAGGAGGATTTTATGATTGCGGGTACATCTGCGGGGGCAGCGGCATCATCTGCAAATATGATTTATCGGGGTAGCAGCAGCGAAGCTCTAATTAAAGGCGAAGTACAAATTACCGGTGGCTTGGGCTTTATTGATGATGTAATTGTAGATACCCATTTTGTACAGAGAGGGCGAATTGGGCGTTTGTTTTATGCCGTAGCAAGTAATCCAGGTATGCTTGGGATTGGTTTGGGCGAAGATGCTGGCTTGCTCATTACCGAAGGATATTGCCTGGAGGCAATAGGATCGGGACTAACAATTTTGGTTGATGGGCGTTACATAAGTGAAACAAGTATTTATGACGTTGAAATTGGCTCGCCAGTTTCTATAGACAATCTTAAAGTGCATGTAATGTCGATTTTTGATAAGTATGACTTACATAAGCACGAACTGATTATAAATAAAGCCATTAAGGTTGAAGAAGACGTTTACATTAAAGTGAAAGACTACGACTAATGCAACCCAGAATTATCATCCACGGAGGTTTTTTCAGTGAGTCGCATGAAACGGATGCGATTAAGGCGGCTAAGCAAAATGCCCTTAAAGATATTGTGAAAAAATCGCACACTTTTCTGCTAAATAATACAGCTCTAAGTACTGTAATTTATGCAGTATCGTTGTTGGAAGATTGTGAATTGTTTAATGCAGGCTTGGGGTCACAAATACAAAGTGATGGAAAAATCCGCATGAGCGCCTCAATCATGGATGGTTCTTCAAAGAAATTTTCCGGAGTTATTAATATTGAAGAAATAAAAAATCCGGTATTTGTTGCCGAGAAATTATTGGCTTTCCACGATAGTGTATTAAGCGGAGCCGAGGCTTTAAGCTTTGCCCGCAAACATGGGTTCAATTACTATAATCCTGAAATTGAGAGCCGTAGGCTCACATATATTAAAAAATTGACAGAAACCGTTCGTGTTGGGACGGTGGGTTGCGTAGCCTTAGACAGCCAGGGAAAGCTGGCAGTTGCCACTTCAACCGGCGGGAAAGGATTCGAGATTCCCGGGCGTGTAAGTGATTCTGCAACAGTTGCCGGAAACTTTGGCAATGATTTTGCTGCTGTATCGTGCACGGGGGTGGGTGAGGATATAGTAAGCGCCGCCCTTGCAGCAAAAATAGTTACGCGGGTAACCGACGGGCAAAGCCTGAAAGAAGCCTGCGATAAATCAATGGATGAGTTAAAACCTTATGATGGATTTGCGGGAGTTATCGGGATATCAGCAAACGGCGAAGTATACCACACTGATTCGCACCCTTACATGGTTTGGGCTTCGTACATCGATAAAGTAGATGTTTTCTCTTAATTTAGCCCTATGAAAATTTTGTATTTTCTTTTTTCTGCTTTTTCTTTAAGTCCCTGGATTGCCAGCGCTCAAAAAGTAGATAGCCTGATAACACCCACCGATACGCTGGTTTTTATTAAACAGCCGGCGGTAAAGCTAAGTAAGCCTGAGATGCTTTACAAGCAAGCCGTAGAGAAGCAAGGGGCTCCATCTGAAGCAATTGCTTTATATAAAAAAGCCCTCGCAGCGAAAACTGCCGAGCAGGATACCAATTGGGTTGGAAATATTCACTTAGCCATGGCTAAATTATTTTTCAAAGTAAACGACAGCGAGCAAGGCTTTTTGGAATTACTTACGGCACAGAATATTTTTGTTTATTCGAAAAATAAGGCCTGCCATGCAGCTATAACAGAGGAGATAGCAGGCATTTACGAAAAAAATAAAGATTGGCCTGAAGCTGAAAAGTATTACTTGTTAGCACTAAAGCAACAGGAAACCGGTGCACTGGGAATTGAAATGCCTTATACCGCCTTGGCTTTATCAAAGGGATATTTAAGAAATAAAGATATTGTTAAGGCAGAAAAATACCTTAGCATGGCAATTAACCAATTTGAGCTAAATAGAGAGAGAAATAAAAGGGGGGAAGCCTACCTTTTATTAGCAGACATTAAACTTAAGCAGAGAAATTTAGCCTTTACAGAGAATTTAATATTAAAGAGGGCATTGCCTTACTATAGTGGGGTAGGCTTACCTAAGGGCAAAATGATATGTTTTGATATACTCGGAAGTATCTATCAGCAACAAAAACGCTTTTCTGAAGCTAAATGGTTCTACTTGCAGGGTTTAACTCTGGGCAAGGCGACAAGCGATGCGAACGGAGTGGTTATGGCCCTGATTAATTTAAGTAAAGTAAAATCCAGTATAGGAGATTTCCAATCTGCAGCTAAGGACCTTCAAGAAGCCGAAGCCCTGGCAAAGAAGAAAAATAGCCTGCCTTTGATGGCTAATGTTAAAGTGGCTTATGCTTCTTACAATAAAGCAAAACAGGCAAAGCCGGTAACTAAGGTAACAGCAGCTGCGCCTTTGCCAAAAAAAGTTATTGCAGAAAATGTTTCCAAAACAACGGTCAAAGCGGGGCAATTATAAAGAGATTTTTAAAAATTATAAGCGCTGGCATTTACTTGCTGGCGTTTTTTATGATACCACGGAATCTCAAAATTTTGTCAGATTAAGAAGCCGCAAACTCTCAGTTGCAATGATTTGAAACCCAACCGCATAAATCCCGTATCTTTGCCTGAAAAACATTAAGTGTGAGTTAGTTTTATGAGGGTTAAGCATCTGCTTCTTTTTGCAGGGATTTCTTTATTTTTTATCAATAACGATGCTCTTGCAATTGATTCTATATCTATTAATTACAAAATAAAGCCCGTTAAAATTGGTCCAGAGGAGCTTAATCCTTTAGACCTGATTGAGCCAGAAATTTTGCGGAAAATGCAAATAGAAACCTTGCTGAAATCCAGAAGCAAGCAGTTGGAGTCAATTAAAAGTTATCAGAAAAAACTACTACTAAGGGCAGCGCTTGCCGGCAACGAAATTCTTGATGAGCCGGCTTTAAAGGCAATGCTGGAGCAGCACCGGCTTGCAGGAAATTTAAAGGGGATGGCGTCAATCGGCGTTCGCCTCGGGGTCCTCTACGCTGGGAAAGGGGAATTGGGCAAAGCAATTTATTCTTCTAATGAAGCACTGGGGTTGTACGAAATGTTGAAAGATAGGCCCTCAGTTATAAGGGCTGTGCAAAATGTAGCAGCGCTCTATAAAGCTGATGGACAGCTCAGTCAGGCAGTTGCGAAAAACAAGGATATAATTCAGCTAAGCCCGGGAATTGACAATTTTACAATAGCAGGCAATGCTTATCTGGAAATAGCAGAAATTAATTTTTTGCAAAAGCGCCATAATGATGCTGAAGACATTCTTCTTAAGAAAGCCTTACCAATGTTTAGGCGAGTTGGAAACAAGATTGGCCGTATGAGATGTTTTCAAAGCCTTGCCTCATTATACTTTGTGCAGAAGCGATACACTGAAGCTAAGTGGTTTAATATTCAGGCGAACATTATGGCTGATAAACTGGACGACCGCCATGCTAGAATTGAAAACCTGATAAAGTTGGCCGAGGTAAAATTTGCTATTGGCGAAACAGACATGGCTATTACAGATTTCCGGCAGGCAGAAGCATTGGCTTTGGAGCATCAAAACCTAATAAGCCTGGTAAAAATAAAAGGTGATTTGGGCGAAATTTACCACAGTCTCGGTGATTTTACAGCTGCCGGAGCGGAGCTTAAAGAGTACAACAGATTGAGTACAAGCCTGTTTAAAACCGCAGAATTGTAAGGCCTTTTTTAATCTCTGAAAAGTAATTTTTTGTATTTTAAATAACAATTAATACTATTTTTGAGATTAACTTGTTTAAGAGGCAGTAACAAAACTGCCTCTTTTTTATTTAAATAATAAACTGGTATAGTATTAGATAGCTTATATCGTATAATGGATTTTAAATCGTTTAAAGAAATGCTAAAAAAAATATTTCTGGCTTTGTTTGTTGTGGCAGGGGTTGCATGCAAGGCGAATTTGCGCATTAACACAGATGTAGATGGCTCAAACAACTTAAAGCCCGAGCCGTCGCAACAGCTGGTTGCCAGAGAATTGGTTAAGGTTATTGAAAATGCCCATTATAAGAAAGTCAAGATTAACGATTCGCTTTCTTCTGTAATTTTTGACCGCTTTATCAAAAGGCTTGATGAAGGGCACAATTATTTGCTAGCTACCGACATCAAAGACTTTGAACAATATCGCTACGAGCTAGATAACGATTTGCGAGAAGGTGATTTGAGCGCTTTTTTTAAGATGTTTAATACTTTCCAAAAAAGATATCAGGAAAGAATTAAGTTTTCTATTGCTCAAACTTCCCAGGCGTTCGATTTTAGCAAGAACGAAAGTTACACGTATAATCGCGAGAAATTGCCTTGGTTTAGCTCAGTGTCGGCATCAGATGCTTCCTGGAAGAACAAAATAAAATATGAATTGCTTAATCTGAAGTTAACGGGAGCTGATGCTACAAACACAACAGCTCTAAACATTATCAGGAATAACGGTAATACAACAGATACTGCTAAAGCGACAAAATCCAAAGAACCTGCTTTAACCAATGCAGAAAGGTTAAAGAAACGTTATGAAGGCCTGCTTTCTCAGGCGCAAAAAACCAATAGCCAGGATGCTTTTCAGGCTATAATGGATTCGTTTACAGAAACCATCGACCCACATACCAACTATTTTGTACCGCAAAGGGCGCAAGAGTTTAATGAAGAAATGGCTCGTACGTTTGAAGGTATCGGAGCACGATTACAACTAGAAAATGAGATTGTAAAAGTTGCCGAGATTATTCCGGGAGGCCCTGCATTTAAAGCCAAAACGCTACAGGCAAATGATAGAATTATTGCCGTTGCACAAGGTAAAGATGGAGAGTTTGTTGATGTAATTGGTTGGAGATTAGATAATACCGTTTCTAAAATAAAAGGTCCACGTGGAACAATCGTTCGTTTGAAGATTATTCCTGCCGGACAGGAACTGTCTTCCAAACCGAAAATTATTGAGCTGGTACGCGAGAAAATCGTGTTGGAAGAGCAATCTGCTAAGAAGACTATAAAGACCATTCAGTCTGGAAATAAAACTTATAAAATCGGGGTTATCGATATCCCGGGCTTTTATATGGATTGGAAAGCCTACCAGGCTGGCGATCCAAATTACAAGAGTACAACCCGCGATGTAAGAAAGCTAATCGACTCACTTAAGGTGCAAAAAGTTGATGGTATAGTAATCGATTTGAGAAGCAATGGAGGCGGTTCGCTGCCAGAAGCTATTGAACTTACTGGCTTATTTATCAAAACGGGCCCCGTTGTACAGGTACGTTATCCAAACAAATTGGAAGTTGATACCGATGATGATCCGAATATTGCCTGGACAGGCCCATTAGGTGTTATGGTTGACCGATTCAGCGCTTCGGCTTCTGAGATTTTTGCAGCCGCCATTCAGGATTATGGCCGGGGTGTAATTATGGGAACCCAAACGTATGGTAAAGGAACTGTACAATCGGCTATTGACATGTCGAGGTTTATTAATCCATTAGATGAGATGTTATTAAAAGCTCAAGGTGGTAAGAAAGAAGCAACACCTGCCAATGCCCCTAAATTCGGGCAGATTAACCTTACTATTGCTAAATTTTATCGGGTAAACGGAAGCAGCACTCAGCATAAAGGCGTAATTCCAGATATTCAATTCCCGATGATCTTTCCGGCAGATAAGTACGGAGAAAGTTCAGAGCCTTCTGCTTTGCCATTTGATGCAATAAAGCAAAGTACTTATGCTCCTGTAGCCAATTTGGCTTCTGTGCGCCCTCAGTTAATTAAGGAGCATGAAGATCGAATGAAGGCGTCTCCAGAATATAAATACCTTGTAGAAGACATTAAGGAGTTTAAAAAACGCGAGGCTGAAACAACGGTAACGCTTAACGAAGTTCAGTTGAAAAAAGAACGCGATGAGCAGGAAGCAAAAACACTGGCTAGAAATAACGCCAGGCGTGTCTTACAAGGATTGCCTCCTCTTAAAAAAGGAGAAGTTAATCCGAAACAAGATAATGACTTTATAGAAGATGAATGTTTGCAGGTAATGGGCGATTTTATCAAGCTCAACGAAAGCGGACAATTCAGCGTAGTTTATTAAAAAGTATATATTTCACAAAGAAGCCTGGCGCAAACGCCGGGCTTCTTTGCTTTTAGCAGTTCCCCCTGGCCCGTTTCCCAACTATTTAAGCCGCCAGATGTTACATTACGCATGAGAAAGCCTCTTCTTCAATTTAATGATTGCGGCATCTATTGCTCCGTTGGCGATTTTTATATCGACCCCTGGAAGCCAGTAAATGATGCGATAATAACCCATGCGCATTCAGATCATGCCCGCTGGGGCAATAAGCGTTACCTGGCGCATCATTTATCTCGGGAGGTAATGAAATATCGTTTGGGAGATATCCAACTTGAAACAATAGGCTATAATGAAACCATAACAAAAAATGGCGTCAAGATATCTTTTCATCCTGCAGGGCATGTTATTGGCTCGGCGCAGGTAAGGGTGGAGTATAAAGGGGAGGTATGGGTCGCATCCGGCGACTATAAATTGGAGAACGATGGTGTTTGTGAGCCTTTTGAGCCGGTAAAATGCCATACGTTTATTTCGGAATGCACGTTTGGAATGCCGGTTTATAAATGGAAGAATCCAGAAGAAGTACATGCGGACATTAATAATTGGTGGAAATTAAACCAGGCAGAAGGAAAGACTTCTGTGATTGCCGGATATTCTTTAGGGAAGGCACAGCGAATCTTGCAGCACTTAGACCTGTCAACTGGAAGAGTATTTTTGCATGGCGTTATCGCTAATACCAACGAAGCCTTGGAGCGAAACGGAATACATCTGCAAGCAACATCCAGGATAACTCCGGATTTGAATCGGTATGAAATTAAAGGAGGGATGATAATTTGCCCTCCTTCTGCCTTAGGTTCACCCTGGATGCGAAGGTTTCAGCCCTATTCTTTTGGCTATTGTTCGGGTTGGATGGCCTTGAGAGGGGCTAAAAGGAGGATGGCTGCAGACCGTGGTTTTGTACTGTCAGACCATGCCGATTGGGGCGGACTTATTCAGGCCATTGATGCCACGCAGTGTGAATGTGTGGTACTTACCCATGGATATACGGCTCCCTTTTCGCGCTATCTATCGGAAATTGGTTATGACGCCCATGAAGCACACACCTACTATGGCGGCGATGAAGTGAGCGAAGCTGACGAACTTGCAACAACTTTAGTGGACGAGCAGGGCGATGTGATTGCAAATGGCCAAGATGGAGGAGAGCTATGAAGGATTTTGCCAGACTGTTTGCTGATTTAGATGAAACGAATAAAACCAACGAAAAAGTTGCTGTGCTCAAAAACTATTTTACAGCTATTGCCGACGATGATAAGATTCATACACTAGCTCTTTTTACCGGCAGAAAACCTAAACGGCAGATCAATGCAACACTGGTAAAGCTCTGGGCAATCGAAATGGCGAATATTCCGCAATGGCTATTTGAGGAAAGCTACCAGGTTGTGGGAGATTTAGGAGAAACGATTGCTCTTTTACTTCCAGAGACTAAAGGAACCAATGAGAAGTCGTTAGCCGAATGGATTGCTGAGGTTAATTCGCTTGGTAGCTTAACGGAAGAAGAAAAAAAGCAGTGGCTAATCGGCTCCTGGAATTCTTTGTCCCGGCAGGAGAGGTTTGTTTTCACTAAAATTTTAACAGGAAGCTTCCGGGTTGGGGTGTCTCA
>CBIHNR010000063.1:0-26235 GCA_966211215.1 uncultured Pedobacter sp. | reverse complement strand
ACCTTCTCGCCTCATCCTGGCTAAGCGCCGAAAAATTACGGTATCGATGGTGAACGTCAATTATCTCCTCCAGGGCATCTGCAACAAGTTTCTGGTTTTCCCATGATTTAAGCTGTTCAACTACAGTTTGCAAACAGCCTTTCTTATAAGCAATCTGCCCAATTACATGCACCAGGGTATTTCGTACTCGGGCTGTTTTGTCGTGTTGTAGTTCTTGCAGCAAGGGCAAAATATCCTCGGGATATTTTCTGCCACGAAGTTCAATTCCATGGCAGATTTCCCGGCGAATCTCTTTATCCGGATGATGTAAATAGCCTTTCGCCCATTCTAAAACAGGCTTCGGGTTCACCTCTCCCATCTTTTTAACAGACCCAATCACAGCGTTTCTTGGCGAATGATGTACGTCGAACAAACCCTTGTCAAAAATATGCTGCACAATGGTAAAATCTGTTTTGCCAACCTCACCTGCTGCATTAATAGCTGTCTGCCTCACCCTAAAACTCGGATTTAGAAATAAAGCATCCAGCATACTTATAATCTTCTCTTTTAGCAACGGAATTTCAAGATACAGTCGGCCGATTGCGAGATAAGCAGACTTTCGGATATAGGTATCTCCGTCATCAAAGAAGGCGAAAATCTTTTCAGAACTGCCAGCTTTCAGTCCAGCCAGAATCTCTGATTTTATTTGAGCAACAACAGCTATGCGCTCCTGCTGTGAGAGGTCGTAAAATGCCATTTCTTTTATCAGCCTAAAATAAAACTTGGAATGGTATAAAACCGAGTTTCTGATTTTTCCTTTTTTATATCATAACAATATGGAGAAATTTACAATTAAAGGGCTGTGGCAAGTATTTAAACAGGCTGCAAGTAATTTTGTTAATGACAAAGTGACCAAGCTAAGCGCATCCTTAGCCTATTACACACTTTTTTCACTTGCGCCAATGTTAATTGTGGTGATTTACCTTTCAAATTTGTTATACCGCGAAGAAGCTATTGAAGGGTCGCTGTACAATCAAATCAAAGATTTTGTGGGAGATAATGCGGCTTTACAAATTCAGGAGATCATAAAAAATGCATCTTATAGTGGTAGTAACACTCTAAATGCAATTGTCGGCTTTGCCACATTATTGATTGGAGCCACTACCATTTTTGCCGAAATCCAGGACTCGATCAACACTATTTGGCGACTTAGGCCAAAAGTTGATGGAGGATGGCAGCTTATGCTGAAAAAGAGATTGCTATCTTTTTCAATGCTGGTTAGCCTGGCGTTTCTCCTCCTGGTATCTCTACTCATAAACGGATTGGTTGAAGGTTTGATGGATAAGCTGCAGCAGTATTTCCCGCAAGCCACTATCTTATTGGTGTACGTAGTGAACCTTGCCATAACTTTATTAGTAACATCGAGCCTGTTTGCTATTATTTTCAAAGTACTGCCCGATGCCCTGATACGATGGAAAGATATATTTGCAGGCGCTGTGTTTACTGCCTTGCTGTTTATGCTTGGCAGAATCGCTATTTCTGTATATATCAGTAATGCAAACCCCGCCAGCGCTTATGGCACCGCTGGCTCGCTGGTTATTTTGTTGCTATGGATTTATTACTCTTCCATTATTTTATACTTTGGGGCCGAATTTACCAAATGCTATACCTTAAAATTTGGGCACGAAATCAGGCCGAAGAGCTATGCCGTAATTGTTCAAACGGTGCAGGTGGAAAGCCACAATAAAAGCTTGCAACAAGATGAAAAAGAGGTGGCCTCATTGGAAAAAGAATTGCAGAAGGCGAAAGATGATATGGAAAACGAAAGTCGCCGTAGGGATAAGTAGTATAGATCGCTGTTGGTATACAAAACCAACAGCGGCAAAAATTATATTAATTTTTACTTAAAGTAAGCTATAAAAAACTCTGATTACTAAGGCTCGAATACTACATAATACCCTTTCCCCTTTACGTGTGCCAGTACTCCATCTCTTATCAGCTTTCGGTAGGCACGGCTCACAGTTACAATAGAAACGCAAAAATTCTTACTCAAATCATGTATCGATGGAAAATTTGCACCCTTATGATATAGCCCTTTCCTGATATCTGATAATATCTTATCGTGGATCTGCTGGTGCAATGGCATGGTAGATGAATAGTTAATCTTGAGTTCAATCATAAATGAATATGGAAATAGTGGCTGTCGCAATCGCCCGATAGATCATCTGTACTTCGACACAAGCCTAATCATAGAAGCGGATAGCCTTGACGATTGAGACAGCCTTGTTATACTTATTTACTAAACTGTAGCGGCTTCTTTATAATGCACTGGCGATTGTTCGCGCAAGCGGCCAGCTGCAAATTCTGCAGTAATATCTCTTTGTGGGTTAGCCAGCATCTCATACCCTACCATAAATTTCTTCACCGTGGCAGAACGCAACAACGGCGGATAAAAGTGCATGTGCCAGTGCCATTCAGGATGCTCTCCATCATTCACCGGCGCCTGGTGCATACCCGCAGAATAAGGGAATGATGTTTCGAACAGGTTATCGTAACGCGCCGTTAGGTTTTTAAGGGCATCAGCTAATGCAAGCTGCTCCTCGTCTGTAAACTCTGTAACATTAGTAACATGACGCTTGCTTACCAACATTGTTTCGTAAGGCCAAACAGCCCAGAAAGGAACCAGGGCAACGAAATGCTCATTTTGATAAACTAAGCGGTCCTGAAGCTTCAATTCAAGTTCAATATAGTCTGCAAGAAGGCTCTTGTTATTTTTGTCCCAGTGTAATTTTTGCTGAAATGTTTCCTTAACAACTTCCACCGGCAAGTCATTCTGAGCCCAGATTTGCCCGTGCGGGTGCGGGTTGCTGCATCCCATAATATCGCCCTTGTTTTCAAAAATCTGGATGTAGCGTATGTCTGGAACTGAAGCCAGCTGCTTATACTCTTCAATCCAAAGCTCAATCACTTTTTTTATTCCTTCAACCGGAATTTCCGGAAGAGTAAGGTCATGCCGTGGAGAGAAACTAATTACCCGGCAAATTCCTTTCTGGCTTTTCGCTTTCAGCAAACCTCCTTCATTGAATTCGCCTTCTGGTGTATCTGGTAAAAGCGAGGAAAAGTCGTTAGTAAAAACAAAGCTTTCGGAGTAATCAGGATTAGTAGCTCCATCAGCACGTTTGTTTCCTGGGCATAGATAGCAGGCTTCGTCATAATGCGGGCGGCCAGAAGCTGGAAGAGCTTCAACTTTACCTTGCCATGGACGTTTGGTTCTATGCGGTGAAACTAAGATCCACTCACCAGTTAAAATGTTCAAGCGTGTGTGCGAGTGGTCGCTAAGGTTAAATGAAGACATGTATATAGTATTAGTTTGAGATTAGCGCTAAGAGCGCTTAAAGGAGCGCAAAGAAAGCTATTTTATATAAATAGCTTGAGGGGGAAATAATAACACGATCGATTTACCCATCAAAATTGACAGAAATACCCCCCTGCGCTGGAAGGCAATTAAGGAAAAATGAGTAAAGAACTTACGGACTATTGCGGTTTAGCTGGCATGAGAAGCCACCAACGAAGCTATTTGCGTTGAAGCTTTTTAAGCACTTTCTCTACCCTGGCCCGTTTACTTTCTTTTTCGATGTCTGGCAAACGGGATGCTAGGATTTTGCCAAAGGCGGCTTTGTTTTCTCGGTTGATTACCGGTAGCGCCCTCTCTGCATACATTGGCAATTGATTTGCTGGAGCAGATATCAGGCGTTCAAATAGCAAGCTGAGGGCATCTGATCCAAATTCTTTATGCGCTGCCAACTTAATTAAAATTCCAACACAGTGGTCGTTGGTTATTACAGAGCCTTTATCGGCAATAGAAATAATTTTAGCAAGCGCCCCATATATTGGTTCGGGAGTTTGACTAGTTATAGCATCTAAGGCTGTCATTGCCCCCCATTGCAAGCGATTGTTTTTGCTATCCAACAAGGCTATTAAATTATCGGCATAGGCTGCCAACAGTTCTGGGTGTCCCTCAGCAATTTCATACAGAACTTTAATACAATCGCTCTGTATATCCTTGCTTTTATGGCTTAGGCCCTCAATCAATTCTTTAATAGCCTCCTTATCATCAACCGCCACAATCTGGTCTGCTAATTCATGGTTGGGCGCTTGGTCTCTCCGGTTTAATGATGATGCTAATCGGCTAATAATACTCATACTTGAATTGGTTTAATAATAAATATGAGATGATAAATGCAGAAAACAAATACCTACTTAAGGGGATGTTAAACTTTCGAATGGTATAAGCCTGAAAAATACTTCTTTCTAAGCCAGAACGCCACATTCACCAATGCTATTAAAGCAGGCACTTCTACCAAAGGCCCGATAACACCAGCAAACGCTTGGCCCGAATTAACGCCGAAAACCCCAATAGCTACTGCAATGGCAAGTTCGAAATTATTACCGGTTGCCGTAAAAGCGATAGCTGTGCTTCTGGAATAATCTGCGCCAAAGTACTTGCCAATAAAGAAGCTCGCCAGAAACATTACAACAAAATATACCAGCAGGGGAATCGCGATCCGCACTACATCCATGGGAATCTGCACAATAAGCTCCCCTTTCAGGCTAAACATTACAACAATGGTGAAAAGCAGGGCAATAAGTGTTATCGGAGATATAAAAGGAACATATTTCTGTTGAAACCATTTAGAGCCTTTAAGCCTGATTAAAAAGTAGCGGCTGATAATTCCCATCGCGAAAGGAATACCAAGATAAATTCCTACACTTTTGGCAATTTCTCCTATCGTGATATCTATATTTAAAGATGCCAGTCCAAAATATGGTGGCAGTATAGTAATGAAAATATAAGCGTACACACTATAGAGCAATACCTGGAAAATACTATTGAGGGCGATCAAGCCTGCGCCGTATTCCCTGTTACCTTCGGCAAGTTCATTCCATACTACAACCATGGCGATACACCTTGCCAGTCCAATTAATATAAGGCCTACCATATATTCTGGGTAATCCCTTAAAAAGAAAATAGCGAGAAAGAACATCAGCAAAGGGCCAATTACCCAATTCAGGAATAGCGATGCTGTTAGCACTTTAGTATCCCTGAATACTTCGCCCATGTTTTCATACTTCACCTTTGCCAATGGCGGATACATCATCAGTATTAAACCTATGGCAAGCGGGACGTTGGTTGTCCCGCTTGAAAACGAATTGATAAAATTGGAAGAGGTTGGAAAAAAATACCCTATAGCCACTCCAAGAACCATTGCCAGAAAAATCCACAAAGTGAGGTAGCTGTCTAAAAAACCAAGCTTTTTTCGCTTAACGGCAGGGGCACAATCAATAGCACTCATTTTTATACAAGGTATTTGTTTACAAAAGCTTCAGAATATTCTTTAATCATTTCCCTAACTCTTCTGAACTCCTCCAGAATTTCATCTTCCGTTCCAGTTGCTTTCGCCGGATCGGGAAAATTGTAATGGAATTTCTCTGCATTGGTTGGAAAGTAAGGGCAGCGCTCTTTGGCGTTATCACAAACCGTAATTACGTAATCAAAAGGCACCGACACATATTCATCAACATTGTTTGAGGTATGCTTTGAGATATCAATACCAGCTTCAGCCATGATTTTAATTGCCCGGGGATTTACTCCATGAGTTTCAACGCCTGCACTATAAACGTTTGCCTTACCGCCAGCAAAATGGCGTAAAAAACCTTCAGCTATTTGACTTCGGCAGCTGTTGCCTGTGCATAGAACAAGTATATTCTTCATTTAAATTTATTGTGTTTCTTTAATCTATTCCAACTTTAGTGCTCCGGCGCTCAAGCAAGATAGTGTCCCTCCAAACTCCTTTCATTTTGCCAATCCGTTCTCGTGTGCCAACTATTTTAAATCCACATTTTTCATGTAAAGACAAGCTGCTCTTATTTTCGGGAAATATTCCTGCTTGTAAGGTCCAATAGCCATTGGATTCGCTTTCAACAATCAGGTATTGCAGAAGTTGATATCCGATATGCTTTCCTTTGTGAGATTCTTCTACATACACACTTACTTCAGCTACTCCAGCATAAACGCAACGAGATGAGACCGCTGTTAGAGCTGCCCAACCTGAAACTTCACCGTCAAAGAGAGCTACATAACGTAAATCAGGGATGTGCGACTTATCCCAATCTTCCCATGAAGGAGCCTGAGTTTGAAAAGTTGCATTTCCTGTATCCATGCCTTGTTGATAAATCTTAAGCACAGCTTCAGCATCTGAAGCATGCATAGCGCGAATGCTTATCATAGTGCAAAGTTTTAGCAACAGCCTGAGCCGGGAGTACAGCAGCTACTAGCGGCAAGATTTTTTAACTTGATCTTTGTTTTCTTTTCAACTGGAGGCGCACAACAAACTGACGAAGAATCACTTCCTCCGCAGCTTTCATCTCTGCCTAAAGCTTTGCATTGAACTATGTCAGCTTGGAGGCCAACAACTAAATTTTCCCCCTCTACTAAAACCTGAGAAGGGAACATTTGCCTGGTATCAAACTTTGAATTCCCAAACTCTATTTTAACCTCTGCCTCGGGCGCCAATTCGATAGCTTTTTCTACCAGCTCTATGATGGATAAGGCTTTTTTTGCCTTCATTGCCTCTTCCTGCTGCCCCGCTTCGGGTTCCCAAAGTTGCAGGATAACTTCTGTCCAGGAATTAACTTTACCGCCACAATCCACTGATGTAATTGGGGCCTGTTTAATCTCTGTAATATGATAAGAGGGCTTTACCCACTGTTCCTCTGCATACTGGAACTGAAGGGCCAAACCGGGGTTTTCAACAAGCTTTTCCTTGAAAGCCTGCCATGTTAATGCATTAGGATTATTCATAATCAATCTATTTATTGCAATTTTACGATATATAGGATCAAATTTTTTTAACAGCAGCCCCCTACCTCTTTGTAAGAAGCGAAGAACGAACCTAGTTGATTTTCAAACAATCTCCAATTTTCTGGATGAATACAATAGCAAACGCTAACTCCCTCAATAGTGCCCTGTATCAGGCCGGCATTCTTTAGCTCTTTTAAATGCTGGGAAATAGTTGCCTGTGCCAATCCCAGCTCATCGACCAGATCTCCGCAAATACAGCTATTGCTATTGATTATCTGCTGAAGAATAGCAATCCGGGCCGGATGGGCTATCGCTTTCAGCATTACAGCCAGCTTGTTCTGCTCTTCTGTAAATATTTCCGTTTTTGTCACTCCCATACATCGCAATATTACGATTAATAAATTTCAACGCAAAATATTTTTTACATCGCCAGGAAATTCGCTTAAAAAAAACTAAGGAGAATTTCAGTGAAAGAACCCATAGGAGAGGCAAAAGTGTCTGACATCTTCGTCCGCAGGACTCCCTTGGAGAGATGTCTGACACTTATATACGGCTCTGCGTTATTTCTTAAGTTAAAAGCGATTGCTGTTCACATCGCCCTAAATGGTGTACTTCTTTTGGGCCGGGCTGTCAATATTCCTGCAAAAAATCTCGTTAAATTCTCTTGAATTACTCGCAGAAACCCCTGTCCTCAAAAAAATTCTTTCCTACGGTGCTTTATACTTCATTATAAACGATTGCCCTTTTTTATCAGAACAGCGGCATAGAGCTTGTAATGATATACAAAACAGAAACTATGAAAGCAGCAGTATTTCATAAACCTGGAGACATCAGGGTGGAGAAAGTAGACGATCCTCGTATAGAGGATCCCGGAGACGTGATATTGAAGGTAACCTCAACAGCCATCTGCGGATCTGACCTGCATATTTATGATGGAGGATTTCCTCAAGCCAAAGACTTGATTGTTGGCCACGAATTTATGGGGATTGTGGAAGAACTTGGATCGACAGTTACCAAACTTAAAAAAGGCGACCGCGTGGTCGTCCCCTTCCCTATTTCCTGTGGGCATTGCTTTTTCTGTACGCACGGCGCCTCGCCTCATTGTGAGAATTCTAACCACAAACACTATGGCCCCGAAGGCGATTTAATGGATGGTAAAGGCGGTGCACTGTTTGGATATACAGATTTGTATGGCGGCTATTCGGGCGGGCAAGCAGAATATGTACGAGTGCCCTATGCGGATATAAGCCCCCGCCTGATTCCTGATAACCTGACGGATAACCAGGTTTTGTTTTTGACAGATATTTTTCCGACAGGCTGGTCGGCTATTGATTGGGCACAGCTAAAAGGCGGCGAAGTGGTTGCGATTTTCGGTTCGGGCCCGGTAGGTTTAATGGCTCAAAAAGCCGCCTGGATTAAAGGTGCAAGCCGCGTAATCGCTATCGACCCCTTAAATTATCGCCTGGAAAGGGCACGAGAGGTAAATAATGTGGAAACTATTAATCCGCATGATGTAGACCCCATATTGGCAATCCGCTACATGACCCAAGGCCGAGGAGCAGATGTTTGCGTTGATGCCGTAGGTTATGAAGCCGAACGAACCATTTTTGAAAAATTTAAGGCAACCATTAATTTCGAGAAAGGCACCAGTAAAGTGATCGAAAATTGCTTTAAAGCAGTACGCCGCGGCGGAACTGTTTCTATTGTGGGCGTATACGGTACTCCTTATGATAATTTCCCTGTCCATAGAATGTTCGACAAGGCCATCACCATAAAACAAGGCCAGGCTCCGGTTCTCAATTATATCGACCACCTCATTGAGCTGGTTAAAGAAGAAAAAGTGATTCTCAACGACATTATAAGCCATACTTTTCCGCTAAGCGAAACTCCACATGCCTATGAGATTTTTAAGAAAAAGGAAGATGACTGCGTGAAAGTGGTTTTGAAGCCATGGATGTAGCTTAATGTTATATCTTTTCTTCCTCGTGGTTAGGCCCTCACCAATCGCCTAGAGATACACAAAACCTGCCCGATTAAATAAACCGATTAAATAATTGACAATCAATTACTTAATCTAAACCACGTATTACCAAAGTTCTATGTGGGGTTGGGCTAATAAAGCCGCCATATTAATTTGGAGCATAGCTCGTTTCATCTATCTTGCAAGTTTTTTTACTTTTTTTTCTTTGAAGTATGGATTCAGGAGGGTGCTTGCATCCTAAAACAAATCAAAACGAAATCCATCCAACACAAACGAAAAAACAGACTCATTTTATTTAATTTTATTTCACAATCTTGCAAAAAACAATTAAAACCATCCCCATGAAACGACGCGTATTTTTAAACCTTTCGATGCTTATAGTAAGCTTTGTAATAGTAAACCCATCAAGCTCGCCTGCTCAAACGGCCTCGTCTAATGACAAAAATCCTCAAATACTAAAAGTTGAAAATAATCTTCAAGGCTTCATAGTAACCGAAGGCGAAAAACCCTGGACATTGAAAGAGCGTATGGAGCACTACAAGGTTCCTGCCGTAAGTATTGCCGTAATTAAGGATTATAAAATTGACTGGGCTAAAGCTTACGGATATGCAGATTTAAACGAAAAAAATCCCGCAACAACTCAGACACTATTTCAGGCAGCATCCATCAGCAAATCTTTAAATGCCATGGGGGTATTGAAACTGGCGCAGGATAAGAAAATTGATTTGAATGCAGACATAAACACTTACCTGAAATCCTGGAAATTCCCTTACGATTCCCTTTCCAAAGGAAAAAAAATAAATACCATCAATCTTTTGAGCCATACCGCGGGCTTAACCGTACATGGCTTTGCCGGATATGATAGGAAAGAACAATTGCCAACCATAATTCAGATACTAAACGGCGAGAAACCTGCTAATTCTGCTTCCATAAGATCTAAATCTGAGCCTGAACAACGTTTCGAATATTCTGGAGGTGGCACCACAATCTCCCAATTGATGGTAACTGATATTACCGGCCTGCCTTATGAAAAATACATGTCGGCCAAAGTTTTAAAGCCATTGGGGATGTCGAAAAGCTTCTACTCGCAATCGCCTAATGCGGAACAGCAGAAATATCTCAGCACGGCTCATAATAGGGAGGGCAAAGCTATTGAGGGCAAATACCATCACTACCCAGAAATGGCTGCAGCTGCATTGTGGACAAACCCATCCGACCTTGCGAAATTTGTTATCGAAACAGAGCTATCACTTAAAGGCAAGTCGAACAAAGTTTTATCCTCAGAAAACACTTCGCTTATGCTGACTCCTCATGTTGGCAAAATGAACGGGTTGGGTGTATTTATAGAGGAAAAAGGTGGCTTAAAGTATTTTCAGCACGGTGGTAGTAATGAGGGCTTCAGATGCCTCTACTTCGGAAGCCTGGAAGGGGGCAATGGCCTGGTAATCATGATAAATTCTGATAACGGAGACATTATCCCCGAGATTGTTAACAGCGTGGCGACAGTTTACCAGTGGAAAGACTTTTACCAGCCACAAATAAAGAAACTGGCTGAAGTTTCAGAAGAGGTATTGCAAAGCTATGTAGGAGAATACCAAATCACGCCTCAATTTATCCTCACTATTACCCGAGATGGCAAGCAATTAAAAGGACAGGCGACAGGCCAGCCAGTAGTTGATTTATTTCCCGGCGCCCCGAACAAGTTTTTTTTGAAAGTTGTTCAGGCTGAACTTGAATTTGTAAAGGATGAAAGCGGGCTTGTTAATAAAGCGATATTATATCAAGGAGGGCAAAGGATGGAAGCAAAGAGGATTAAGTGAGGGTGATTAACGATAAGTAACGGAATCAAGCAAATTTGGCAATGTATATTTCGCAGAAGGTAAACTTAATTAACTAAATAAAAACCTATATCTTTCCAGAAAATTTAAACGGCATTTATGAAATTGATAAGCCTGTTACAGATAGTTCTTAAAGTAGTTGGGATAATTGCACTCTGGAAGTTTATAGGAGCTTTTAGCTCACTTATATTTAGTGTTGGGCTATTTTCTAGTAGCCTCAATTCTTTTACCACTCTAATGGTATCCAGTACAGTTTTGAACAGTGTTTTAATAGGAACCTTTGCCTACCTATGCCTGTTCAAAACCAACAAACTATTATCGCTTCTACAAATTAATGCGGAAGAAATTATAGATGTTAAAGCAGAAAAGAAAGTAGTATATCATATCCTGATATTATGTGCGGGAGTTTTAATAGTTATGAATGGACTAACGAACTTTTTAAGTTTCGACTATAAGACTGAGGAAAAAACAGAAATAACATCCCCTAACAATTCAGCGCATGCTTTCGAAAATAGAGAACATTTAACTCTGGTCGAATCAAAGACCAAACACGTAAATTTCTTTGCTTTTATTGAGATCATTATCGGAATGATCTTTTTAACTAAAGCTGATGTAATTACAGAATGGATTCTTGCCAAATATAGTAGAGAGGAAACATTATAATTGATTTCTGAATCTCGTAAATGGTGAGAATCTGTAAGGCTTCAAAAACTTATTTGCTGTGAAGCAACCGTAATTTTGAACTATGGAACAAAACAGGCTTTGAGCTGAACTAAATACAAAGCAACAGAACCAATGGAACACATGAGGGCTGGTTACGTTTTAGTCTGGAATTTCTTTAAACGTGTTCAGATCAGAAGCTTAATTTGGTGATATTATTAATGAATATTTTTAAGAATCCACTCAAGACACTCCTCCGAATCCATAATCGACCACGAGTGGGGATGTGTCATCCCGTTAAGTCTTTTGCCTTTGCCATAAGTAATAATAGCTTCAGCTTTTTTATTTCCTTGCTGCTGCAACAGATTTATCAATGCAGTTATATCTGTACAATTTAAATCATATAAGTCTCTGTGTCTGTTCTGCATTTGCCATTCAATACCTGGTTCTGTATATAACCTTATAGGTGTATTTAGTAAATACTTTGCGTTACCTCCATCTCTTCTACTGTGGGAGTAAATTGAATATTTGATATAATTGTCGGGAAATTCTTCTGGAGAACCACCAAATTCCTTTTTATACATTGCCATTATCCATTTACCTTCCTCAACCGCGGGCTTAGAAAAGTTCCTTTCTACATCCCTTTTAGCATGGTTCCAAAGGTGAGAATAGTCTAATGGTGGATCTACCCCAAATACTGCTACAGGTTTAAGATATGTACCAGTGTTACTTTTATTTGCGGACTCCGTATATGTTAAAGCAAGCATTCCGCCTCCTGAAAATCCGCCAAGCACGAACTTATCTTTCCGTACCTGATGCTTTTCTACGATCTGCCTAAAAACCTTATCTAAAAATTTGTGCTCCTCGTCATGTATGTTTGTACCCCAATTGAGAGATGGTAATACAACCAATATGTCTTTCTCAACAGCTAGTTTATGCAATGTAATTTGCTTCATTACATCGTCCAAGGTCTCTCCAGAACCCGGAAGAATAACTAATGTTGCAACAGGTCTATTTTTAGGAACAAGTTTGTAATAAAACAAAGTTGAAGAGTCTGCATCGTTTGTGCCATACAAATTGTACGGATCTTGCGTGGCCAGGACAACTTTCTCAAGATTTTGAGCATGCAAAAAACAAGAATAAAGCAAGGTAATAAAAAGGGGTATAAGCTGTTTCACTAACTTTAAGTTGATTAATAACGCCAATGTACTTATCACGCAGTTAAATTCAGTCCTTTTAACCTTCTTTAACAAATTGGCTCTATAGAAACTCTTTCTGCGGAATCCCCTCAGACATAAAAAATAAAGCAGGTGATGGGCACCTGCTCAAACTAACCAATTATAAACCTAAATTAAACGAAAGGAGCTGTAGGGGAAGGAATCGAACCTTCAAGGAGTGGTTAATCCATTACTGGCTTTCCCAGAATCTCCGCCACCGAGACAAGGAGGTGTGTCTGCCTGTTTCACCACCCTACAGTATGTAACAGCTTTTTCGTCCGCCGTTGAACAAAGATAAGAAGCTTTCCAATTTCTTGCAAATATTTTAACAAAAAATATTAAATTATATGATTATCTCAACAAAACGACAAAACATCAACCAATTCGATAATGCAGAAACACATTCTGAGTTAATAAGGCAAATCTCTACAAGTAGTTGATTTGCCAAACAGCAGCAAGACTCTCAAAAGAATAGGGTCTGTTTAGATTGATAGACATTATATTTGAAACACAAACCATCAAGCCCGAAAAATGACATTGGAAATATTTCTGCGCTACGTCCACTTCATCTCTATTTTCACAATTTTTAGCACTCTTGTATCCGAACATCTTTTCCTAAAAAAGGAACTAACCCGACAAGAGATAGGCAGGCTCGCTAAAATTGATGCTATATATGGCATTGCTGCCCTGGCATTATTAAGCGCAGGCTTGACTCTGTGGCTTGGAAGTGTAGGTAAACCGGCTGTTTATTATAGTAAAAACTGGGTGTTTCATACCAAGATTACCTTATTTCTTCTTGTGGGTTTATTGTCTATTCACCCCACCGTGTTTTTCATCCGGAACAGGAAGGGCTCTGCTGAAGAAATTATTCAAATACCCAAGTCCGTTTTTTTGGCACTTAGGTCTGAACTAGCTCTACTTGTTATCATTCCCTTATTGGCCGGCTTAATGGCAAAAGGAGTTGGTTATTTCGGCTAAAGTGCTGGCTAGATATTCAGCACCTTCATCCATTCTCTTGCCATTAGCTCATGACCAGCAGGCATTGGGTGAACTCCGTCCCAAATCCAATATTCTGCCGGGGCTTTTTTCAATGCCTTATTAAAGGCAGATTGGTAGGGCACAAACGCCGCTTTAAATTCTTCTGCCAGATCTTTTGCTATTACTTGCCTTTGCTTAACCTTTTCATTCCACTTATCCCAATTGGCCTTTATCTTTCCTACCGGCAATAAAAATGGTTCGCCAATTACCAGGCGGGTATCAGGCAAACTCTCACGAGTAAGTTTTAAAAGGCTTCTATATTTCTCCCTATAATCCTCAGCCGTAAATCCAGCTTTGCCGTCCACATCTGCACTGGTATCATTCACTCCAACCAAAATGCTAAGGACATCTGGCTTTAGCTCTACAGCGTCTTTCTGCCAACGATTTGTAAGCCCAATAAGCGTATCTCCACTAACACCCCGATTAAAAAAATGATAATCCATTTCCGGATGTTCAAAACCTAGTCGGCTGGCAACAATATAAGCATAGCCATGCCCCATAACATGGTTCCAGTCGTTGTTTCTGCTTCGGCCGCCATCGGTAATGGAATCGCCCTGAAAAAGTATTCTAGCTCCTTGCTTTAAGGATATTCTGTCGGCCTTAGGCGCGGCTGTTAAGCATGATGGGATAAATGGCAAAGCGCCTGCAGCAATTGCCCCTTTCAGGAAGGTTCGTCTTTTGTACATAGATATATTTGTTTTCGTTTGGGGCTGTAAGTTAAAAACTCCTTGTATTATTCTCAACTGCTAAATTATGCAATCGGGCTTTAATGTCTTTTTTATTTGAAGCCAATGTCTATCTTTGCCTTACGGAAATGGTGTCTTCCGATTTAACCGCCCTAAAAAGCTGATGGCGCCTACAATAGTAACCGATAGTATTACCTGTTGGAATAAGTTATTGTAGATGAACATTTCAGATCAGCAAATAATCCAGTTTTTAAAATCAATCTATTACAGCTCTGCTGCGCTATGTATAGCTTTGCTGATGGATTCTTTAAGCCTGAATATTGTATCCAACTTTCACACCGAGAACTAAAAACATGCAGAAACAACTTATAGGAGAACAACTTGCTATTTCAAAACTACTCTTGCGGTGGACATTCCTCGTGATTCCCGTAGCTGTTACTTCGGCATGCATGGTAGCATTATTTTTAAGCTTATTGGGATGGGCCATTGAATATCGCTTTACGCATACCTGGCTTTTATACCTTCTGCCTGCTGGCGGATTACTAATTCACTTCATTTATCAATCGGTTGGAAAGTCATCGGAGAAAGGCAATAACCTGATTGTAGAGGAAATTCATCAGCCGGCAGCCGGTGTTCCCAAAATGATGGGGCCCATTATATTGATCACAACTATCATAACTCATTTATTCGGCGGCTCTGCCGGCCGCGAAGGTACCGCTGTACAAATCGGCGGAAGCCTGGCATCCATGTTTTCCTCATGGTTCAAACTCAACCAACAAGATACGCAAACGTTATTAACGGCTGGTGTAGCTGCTGCGTTTGGGGCTGTATTTGGCACCCCGCTTACAGGGGCTATTTTTGCCATGGAAGTCCTGGCTATCGGCAGAATTCAATACTCTGCGCTACTGCCTTGTTTGATGGCTGCTATTATCGGCGACCTTACTGTATCGGCTATTGGCGTTCAACATGCGCATTACCATATCGATGTACTACCCAATATCCATCATTCTTTCTCTCAATATTTTTCGATCGATTTGCTTCTCCTGGTGAAAACCGTTATTGCATCTGTAACGTTCGGCTTAGCCAGTTATCTTTTTGCAGAACTTACTTATGGAATTAAAAACCTGTTTCTGGAAATCATTAAGCGAAAATGGCTTATCCCGGTTTTCGGAGGTTTTGTTATCATATTGCTCACAACGGTTTTGGGCAAGCCCGATTATTTAAGCCTTGGCGTACAGGCAGAATACCCCGGGGCGGTTACTATTTCGTCCGCATTCCGTGAAGGCGGAGCAGATACCTGGAGCTGGTTTTGGAAAAGCATTTATACAGCAATTACCTTGGGCAGCGGATTTAAAGGCGGCGAAGTAACTCCCCTATTTTACATCGGTGCAACCTTAGGCAATACTCTTTCTCAATTACTTAATGCCCCGGTAAGCCTTTTTGCGGCATTGGGCTTTATTGCTGTTTTTGCGGGTGCTACCAATACGCCTTTAGCCTGCACCTTAATGGGCGTTGAACTTTTTGGAGGCGAGTTTGCTTTATTTTATGCGGTCGCCTGCTTTACAGCCTATTACTTCAGCGGACATTCGGGAATTTACACATCCCAAAAAATTGCAGTTTCAAAAACTGCAGGCTCCACCGCTCACTCCTTATCAGAAGTTGTTAAACAACGAAGAAATTTAAGGAAACGGCTTTTCGGACGCTAGTTGTAAAGCATTACAACGTTTAACGGACGGCTGTTTAATTTCGCGGGAGTCTCCCGGCGGTCATAGCCGTTAACCTAAGAATACGATCCACTGAAAATTAACATTTTGCTTTTAATGCAAATGTTGATTTGGACTGTCCTCCGCTGGTCCAAAGGACTCCTTTGGAGCGGAGGTGCCGATAGGCGGAGGTGGTTAAAGCTGCATAGCATATTGCATATTCCTCCCCCTTACCCCCTCCTCCACAGGAGTCCTTTGGACAGAGGGGGACATAAAGCGCCGACCTGCATATCGCCTTGATTTCAGCAAGTTACAACACACAATCTTGCTTAAGTTAACGGCTATGCCCGGCGGTAGATAAATAAACAGCTAGTCTCCTCTTGATTCAGAATTTCTAGAGAGCTGAAATGCTGCTGCCTTCCCATATTGTAACTTGCCGACCCTCGGTAGTCTCCTAATCCACAAACTACACAACAAACACATAACCAATTGATTACGCAATCGTTATCGGTAACGATTGCACAAATTATTTCATGCAAATACATACCATATTTCGTTTGGCTTTCTATTTTTAACCTAAATATATAACCAATTTAATTTTCAGATTAGTCTACTACTCAATTAGGCTCCCTAACTAATCGAAATCAAAAACCAAAACAAACCAAATGAAAACAAACCTATTTCGTACCTCAATCGTAGCTATGGCTATAGCTTTTGGCGTGCTTAGCTGTAAAAAAAGCCAGGTGCTTAATTCTGAATCAACAGAAGGCTCGGCATCTCAAAAGACAACAGCAACTACATCAGCAACCTGTTTTGCACAAGGATGGGCCTCACAAAATGGTGGAACCAGTGGCGGAGGCGATGTAACTCCAACTGTGGTAACAACTTATGATGCCTTAAAATCTGCGATTCAAAACACCAGCGTTAAGGTGATACAAGTAAATGGTACTATCACTATACCTTCTGGCGGACGCATTTCGTTTCAGGACCAATCCGGAAAAACCATCTTTGGTTCTGCAGGCGCGAAATTGGTTTCGACTGACAAAACTCAGGCTAGTTCCGGAATAATCTACGTAAAAAGATGTAGCAACATCATTATCAGAAACCTGATTTTTGATGGTCCTGGCGCTTACGATACCGATGGCTGGGATAATGCGACATTAGATGCATGTACTAATGTTTGGGTTGACCATTGTGAGTTTAGAGACGGACTTGATGGCAACTTTGACGTTAAGAATACTTCTGATTACATTACCGTTTCCTGGTGCAAATTTACCTACCTAAAAGCCCCCACCCCAGATGGGCCAGGTGGTTCTGATGACCATAGGTTTTGCAACCTTATTGGTTCAAGCGATAGCGCTACCGGCGACCGCGGCCACTTAAACATCACTTTTGCGCGTTGTTGGTGGTCTCAGGGCTGCGTGGCTCGTATGCCACGTGTAAGGTTTGGTAAAGTACATCTTGTGAATAATTATTTCAACAGTACATCAAGCAGCTACTGTATTCAGGCTGGCTTTGAAGCTAATCTGTTAATCGAGTCGAATGTGTTTGAAAATGTTAAAAACCCAATTGACAAAATGAGTGGCACAGCAACTGCTATTCAACAAAAGAATAACATATTCACTAATGTAACTGGAAATACCGGAGGTAATGGTGTTAATGCCTTTAGCCCTCCTTACATCATTAACATCCTTGGTGCTTCTAGTGTAAAATCAACTGTCACAGCATCAGGCGGTGCAGGAGCTACCTTAACCGGCAACAGCTGCTCATCTATCTAAAAAACCAGTTTAAGGCATGTAAAAGAATCAACATCCTCATGCCAATTTATATATACTGTCGGGTTTAATTGGGCCACGAAGCTAATTTGAGTGCAATTAAGTTGATATATAAAGCATTTCCCGAGTTAGGGTGTGCAAAAAAGAGGCTGCATCAGAAATGATTGCAGCCTTTTAACTAATGTGCAATTACTAAGTCCCTCTTTAATTCGACAAATCGTCATTTTTAATTCCCCGCTTATTCTTTTTGATGGACTCTTTCTTTATCCAATGGAGATGCGCTATCAAAACATCTCGAACAGCAATAGCAATGGTGTAATATGAAAAAAACGCGTTTTCTTTTTATCGGTTAATCTGAATGTAAACCTGCTATTTAAATAAAAAGAAATTGTCCATTATAAATCCCCTGGAGAAAGTACACCGACCACTTTTAAAAAACTTTTATAAAGCATTATGGCTGATGAATCCTGCTTGAGTTGGGGAGAGGGAGGCTACTTCACAGCCATTTACAAAAAACGGACAACTGGAACGCAGGGAGGGCATCTCGTTAATTTACCGTATCTTTATTTAACAGAAGCCTTGAATAGTTTTATGCCGTTTACAGGTATCTTTTATTTATAATTTTCGTTAAAATTATAAATGATGCATCACTTATGATAAAGAATGTGTTGTTGTTAATTGTTGCTATTTTTATAGCAACCAACTCTTTCTGCCAGCTACCTGTTCAGAACCGAATTTTTCACTACACCACTAAGGACGGGCTGTCATTCGGAGTAGTAAACAGTATTGCCCAAGATAAAAGAGGTTTTATATGGATTGGCACAGCCGATGGCTTAAACCGCTTCGATGGCTCAGATTTTAAAGTTTTCAAACTCGAGCCCGACAATAAGTACAGCCTACCAAGCAACTTTGTAGATATAATTTTCAAAGATTCGGATGGCGACCTTTGGGTTTCCTCCAGAACCGGACTGAATAAGTTTGACCCGGAAAAAGAACGGTTTATAACCTACAAATTCCATAAGGAAGCTCCCGGCGCCCAAATGAATTCTGTAGGCCACATTTCGGAAAGCCGTGACAAAAACCTTTGGGTTGCCTTCAGCAAC
This sequence comes from uncultured Pedobacter sp., assembly GCA_966211215.1. Taxonomy (GTDB): domain Bacteria; phylum Bacteroidota; class Bacteroidia; order Sphingobacteriales; family Sphingobacteriaceae; genus Desertivirga. The sequence goes on along the minus strand of CBIHNR010000063.1, from coordinate 7,393 downwards.
GGAGGGTTTTCTTATTTTAATAAAAAGAAAAAAACAATCATAAATTATAACACCGATAATCTTCCGAGCCTGCACAATAACTCTGTTGGAAAGATTTTAGAAGATTCCAATAACCTTTTGTGGGTTGGTACCCTTACCGGGATTAATGTATATCATATCGGCAAAAATAAAAAACTCGAAAAAGCGCCTGTAGATACTCGTAGCCTACCTTTATATAGAGTTCATTGTATTTACAATGACCGCTTTAACAATATCTGGATTGCTACCCACCAGGGCCTGATTTTCTATAAACGAAACCTCAATAAATTTTTCATCCTGCATGGGCCAGCTTACAATTTAAAGAGCGAAATATTTTATTTCCTTAATGAGGATAATGAGAACAATTTACTTATTGGCCTGGAGGAAGGGGGACTATATAAACTCAATATGTCTCAGGTTGCGGACAATACGAGGCCAGAAGACTATGTGATCAAACCCGTAATTGGGGAGAATGGGGACAATATAACTCCAAGATCTATCCAATATTTGTTTAAAGACAAAGACAAAAACATGTGGGTAGCGACCCACGGTGCCGGTGTATTTATGATTAGCGCCATCAAAGAGCGTTTCACAAAATTCCAGAAAAGACTGGAAGGTGAAGAAGGCGGCTCATATTTACGTTTTTATGGCATGTGCACAGACGATGAAGGTAACCTGTGGATTGGAACAGACGGAGATGGAATTTATAAAACTAAACCAACTGGAGAACTTATAAAACATTACAAGGCCGATGGGCGAAAAGGAAGCTTAACCGGCAATGCCATACTTTACGGATTTAAAGACAGTAAAAACAACCTCTGGTTCGGCACCTATGCCCATGGACTCTTTTTATATAATAAATCATCGGATACGTTTACCAATTTCCAGCATAATCCTAAAGACAAATACAGCTTGGGAATTAACGATGTGCGCATTATATATGAAGATGTCTATCAAAATATATGGATTGGCACTAATGGCGGGGGCTTGGGCCGAATGGATCCTTCTACTAAAAAGATACAAAACTTTAATCGGACTAACAGTGATCTTGGCTCAAATGACGTACGGGCGATAGTGGGTGATAATAATGGCAACTTATTTTTAGGCTGTTATGGTGCAGCACTGATGTACTATAAAGCCAGTGAAAAAAAGTTCTATAAATACTTTCAGCAAAAAAAAGAAAATGAGCTAATCCCAAGCGGAGTAATATTGTCGCTTTACCTTGATAAAAAAGGCCGTCTATGGATTGGAACAGAAGGCGATGGCCTTGTTATTTATGATATCAGAAGGAAAACATTTAAAAAATATACGGATAAAAACGGACTTGCCACCACCATAAATGCAATTAAAGAGCAAGATTCTGATATTTTTTGGATAAGCACAAATAAAGGGCTTTCAAAAATGGATCTGGCCGCCAATAAGATTTACAACTACGACGCAAGTGATGGGCTTCAAGGCGGGCAGTTTAATCCAGGTTCGGCTTTGTATAGCGAAAAGGGGAAATTTATGTGTTTTGGAGGCACTGAGGGTTGGAACCTCTTTAAACCTGAAGACGTGAAAGTGAGTACTGTTACCGCAGAGACGGTTATAACCGGACTACAGTTGTTTGGCAAACAAATTAAGGTAGGAAAGAATGACGACAACAATAATCTTTTAGATAAGGACATTAGTGAAACAGATCAAATTATTTTTAATCCAAACCAATCTGTTTTCACACTTCAATATGCAGCTTTAAATTATTCTTATCCTAAGGACGTAGAATACGCATATAAGCTGGAAGGCCTGGACAAAGATTGGAACTATGTAAAATCCCAACGATCAGCCACTTATCGATACCTTCCCCCTAATGATTATGTATTCAAGGTAAAAGCATCTAATCAAGACGGAGTTTGGCCAGAAAAATTTACTAGCATTAAAATTAGAATACTGCCACCCTGGTATAAAACATGGTGGGCCTATCTCATTTGGCTGAGTTTAACAATTGGGGCAATGATAAGCTTTTATAAGTACCGAATAAACTTGATAAAAGCCCAAAAAGACAAGCTTGAAAAACAGGTGAAGGAGCGCACCCTTGAAGTGCAAAGACAGGCGGAAGAACTAAAAGCTCAATCTGAAAGCCTAAAAAGCCTGAATGCCGACTTAAAAAATCAATCGGAAGAATTACAAACCCAGTCAGAACACCTTATTGCCTTAAATAGCGACCTGGAACAACGCCGTGCCGAGGAACATATTTTGCGGCAAAAAGCAGAAATGGCCCGTAAGGAAGCTGATCAGGCCAACGAAGCTAAAAGTATATTTTTAGCTACCATGAGTCATGAGATACGCACGCCAATGAACGGAGTTGTTGGAATGGCCTCGCTCCTTTTGGAAACCAAACTAACTCCGGAACAGGAGGAATATGCGAATATTATTAATACCAGCGGAGATGCCTTGCTTCATGTAATTAATGATATTCTGGATTTTTCGAAAATTGAAAGTGGAAATCTCGAAATAGACCAGCACGAATTTGACTTACGCCAATGCATCGAAAGTGTCCTGGATATTTTTGCTACAAAAGCTGCAAACCAGGGCTTAGACTTAGGGTACCAGTTAGATTCCCGCTTGCCAGAGGCTATTTGGGGAGACAGCCTTCGTTTAAGGCAGATCCTTATAAACTTTGTAAGCAATGCAATGAAGTTTACACATAAAGGCGAAGTCTTTGTAGAAGTGAACTTAGCGAAATCCACCGATGACCTTTTGGATATCCAATTCGAAGTGCGAGATACAGGTATTGGTATCCCTGAAGATAAATTAGGAAGATTGTTCAAAGCATTCTCGCAGGTAGATTCATCTACCACTCGTAAGTATGGAGGCACCGGATTAGGGCTTATTATTAGCGAAAGGCTGATAAAATTAATGGGCGGAGACGTAAGTGTGAGTAGCGAAGTTGGGGTAGGCACAACCTTTAGGTTCTATATAAAGGCCAAAGCGGCCGAAAATAAAGAAAGCCCCGTTCGGATAATCAATAGCCAAATTACTGAAGGAAAGAAGGTTCTGGTTATCGATGAGAATACAAGCATATTAAAGGGCTTAAAGACTGACCTGGAAGGCCTTAAACTTAAGCCAGTATTTGCGCATTCGGGCCAAGAAGCTTTAGAAATTATAAATACCAGTGAACCTCTTGACCTGGTTATCCTCGACATGCAAATGCCCGACATGGATGGAATAAGTTTGGCAAAAGCAATTAAAAATATCAATCCAAAACTTCCGCTTTTACCGCTTAGCTATGCAGGAAACGAAGACGTTTCTAAGTTCCCGGAACTGTTCAATTCAGTGTTAACAAAGCCCATTAAGCACGGGCAGCTTTTAAGGCTTGTGCAATCTGCGCTACAAGATGGAAGCGGAGTACCGGCTACAGCAGAAGATTCCAAACGGAGCCATCTTTTGAGTGAGGATTTTGCAGCTAGCTATCCACTTAAGATTTTAATAGCTGAGGATAACCTAATTAACCAGAAACTTGCTACCCGGGTACTTAATAAACTAGGCTATAAACCCGAAATTGCCAATGATGGTAAAGAAGCAATTGAAATGTTTAAAGACAAGCCATATGATGTGATATTAATGGACATGCAAATGCCTGTTATGGACGGAATTGAAGCAACTAAAATGATTAGGAGCTGCGAAATGATAAAGCAACCTCAAATTATTGCGATGACGGCTAATGCCATGGCCGAAGATAGAGAGCGGTGCTTAAAAGAAGGCATGAACGATTATATTTCTAAGCCGGTTAGGTTGGAAGAATTAATTACTATTCTTAAAAATGCATCGATAACGATTAAAATATAGGTGTCATTATAGCTGCTTTAGGATCTCTCCTATCGTTATAATGACATTGTTGTAACCAGTTCATTTCTGAGCAATTTTAAGATATAAGACTTTGTCATCTCGACGATAGGAGAGATCCTAGCCAGTTTGCATACAATGCGCTTTAAGATCTCTCCGAAGTCGATGACAAAGTGGGCTAACCGGTATTGTGCTAAATGTCATCCCATATTCTGCTTTTGCAAGAAAGCTGTCTACTTGAGATGACAAAGTCACATTGTAAAATACCTAAAAATGACCATGTTGCAAATGACTTCATCCTAAATGTCAGGAAGACAGCGCAAGCATAATGCTTGCTAATAGTTAGGATTCAAGTTACGATGCGCTAACTTGAACCAGTGCCCATTAACTCTAATCTTCAACCCCTATCTTTGCATAAAAACAAGCCTTAATGCAAGAACAGCCTTACATAAGCTTAAAACAATTGCTGACCAGTATCCAGAACCAAATGAGGGCGGCTTTTCCTTCCTCCTACTGGATTAAGGCTGAGGTTGCTGGGGTGCGTAAGATTGGTTCGCATATTTATTTTGACCTTATTGAACTTGAACGAGGTGCAAAAGTGGCCCAGATAAGAGCCTGTGCATTTTTAGGTGAAGGCACCATGGCTATTGAGGGGTTTGAGAAAGTAACCGGACAGAGGTTTACGGAAGGAATCAAAATTGGAGTTCGGGTAACAGTTAACTACCACCCCGTTTATGGTTTAAGCCTGGTATTGTGCGAAATTGATACAGCCCTTACACTTGGAGGCATTGAATTGCAGCGCAAAGAAACCCTGCAAAAATTATTGCAACTGCACCCTAAATCAATCCGCCTGGTTAATGGGCAATATATAACGCCTAATAAACTCCTCCCCTTACCCAAAGCTATTCAACGGATTGCGCTGATTACCTCCTTAAATTCAGATGCATACAATGATTTTATGCATAACCTCGAGATTAATGAATACAATTACAAGTTTAAGGTAGATACCTATAACGTGCTGGTACAGGGTTATGGGGCGCAGCCTTCTTTATACGACGCGTTCAGCAAAGTGATCGTCTCTGCTAAACGCTACGATGCAGTGGTTTTAACGAGGGGCGGTGGTGCACCGGCAGACTTTCTTCCTTTTGACGATTTTCACCTGGCATTGCGTGTGGCTGAATTTCCCATTCCGGTTATTACAGGAATTGGACATCATACCAACCAGGGCATTTGTGATTTCTTTGCGCGGGTACATACTAAAACGCCAAGCATGGCAGCGCAATTTATCCTGGACCATAACCACAATTTTGATAAACGTATTCAGCAGTTTTCTGCAGCTATAGCCAATATTGCTTCCGACTTGCTTTCACGCAATGCACAGAACTTTCAGGATTTAAAGCGAAATGTTTCGGTCGCTGTTAATTCTATTGTGCAGAATAGTCATTTAAATCTGAATAGTTTGGAAGCCGGCATATTTGCTAAAACAAACCAACTTCTAGCTCATACTAGTAATAACCTGAGCAATAAACGACTATTAATCAGCAATAAAGCGCAAACAGTATTGTATCAATTTAAAACCGACTTAGCTGAAAAAGCGCTATCTTTTACTTTTACACCTAAACAGATCGTCAGAAGGGAAAATCAAAGCTTGATTGGCTTGCAACATAATTTAATTAACCGTCTGCCGCAGGTATTGTCAGCAGAAAAAAGGGAACTTAGCAGATTAAGCGAGGGCATCGAAAACCTTAATCCGGAGAAGATTCTTCAGCGTGGTTTTGCCATTCTTAAAAAACAAGGTAAGATACTTTCCGATCCGGCTGGTATTAACCCGGGCGATTCCCTGCAAATTATTCACCGCAGTACCCTTATCGAGACTGAAGTTAAACACAAAACTGATTTAAATGGATGAAAACTTGACCTATGAATCTGCTTACAAGGAGCTGGAACAGATTTATAATCTGATAAATAATGAACAGGTTTCTATTGATGAACTGGCTACTAAAGTGAAACGGGCTTCTATTTTAATCAGTTTCTGCCAGGAGAAATTACGTTCTACGGAGACTGAGATTAATAATATTATTTCGGGTATGGGTAGTGGGGAAAAGGGCGAATAAGGAATATCATTATTCTAACCTGCTTAAGCCTCGGTTGACTTAGGGGATGCAACTGTTCAATTACAACAACCGCCCCGCTCCGCTACTTCCACAAGGCCATTCATCGATGTTCCGATTAAGAAATTATAAAAACTTGTCACGTTTTTCTTCTTTGTTGGTCTTTAACAAAAAAGTCAAAAACATGAAAGCTGTCAAAGTAACTTACACCGTGCGGCCAGAATTCGCAGCGAAGAACAAAGAAAACATTAAGGCATTTTTAGATGAGGTTAAGCAAATCGGTGATCCTGAAATGCGTTACAATGTATTTGTGGCTGAAGATGGCAAAACCTTCAGCCACCTTTCTATGTACACTAACGACGATTCGCAGGCAAGATTTCTCAATCTCGAATCCTTCAAATCATTTCAAAAGCAAAGGGACGAAAGCCGGCTCGAAGCCGAACCCAAAATCGAGGCCTTTACCTTGTTTCAATCTTCTCATGATGTTTTCAATTAAATAGTTATGAAAGATAAGCCTCATCCAAAAAGATGGAAAATAGCTCTTCTTACATGGATAGCTATTTATCCTACTATTACAATTTTACTTGCAGTAATGAATAACATTCTTGATAAAATTGACTTAATGCCAATTAGAACATTAATATTGACACTTATTGTTGGTACCCTTTATGGTGTACCTGATCGTTCCCTTTCTACAAAAAGGATTTGCTAAGTGGCTGGAGTCTTAGAGAAATCAGCTTTTCTTACTAGAACTGTAAATAGGCTAAATGTTGTCTGTTATAAATCTAAAATTGAACTTTCCGCTCTTCTTGTAATAGTACGTTTTCTTGCGGTTGTCGTATTCAATTTCAGCACCTAAACTTTTTAGAATTTCTAAATATCCATAAATAGTTCGCTTACTAACTTCAAGCTTTTCAGCTAATTCTTTGGACGATCCGCTACTTTTTTTTCTTATTAAATAATCAAGCCTTTCCAGGCGATTAAAATAATGTTTAGGCATCTGTAAGATTGGTTAAGATGTAGTTTCGATAGATATGACCCTCGTTTTATAGATTTATACTCAGAAACAGGGAGAAGAAAGAAAAAAGTATTAATTATTAGTTGATTAAAATTACAGGCCATTAAGGTGTCCAGCTTGCTTGAACGATTATGGCTAAGGATAGGCCTTAAAGTGTAAGATGTTTCAAGCTACTTTATACCGCGAATTACCCACTGACTTAACAGTATATATTTTTTTACAACAAGCCTTGCAATATTAAATTCAATGTCTATCTTTGGGCTTCACATCAATTGTGATAAGGTTTAGGTTAGCCAGCAGTAGAGGTACTGCTGGCATTTTTTTTATAGTGCTGTTTAGTTCCTAAAACTCGAAATTTTAAGAAATGGGGGAACTACCATAACATAAAATGTATTCAAGGGTAGTTATCTGAATTCAGCCGTCA
>CBIHNR010000062.1:0-26664 GCA_966211215.1 uncultured Pedobacter sp. | reverse complement strand
CTCGTTGTTGCATAAAGCCAAAGATCCTAAATATTTGTGTCCACACGATAGGAATGTTCGGGAGCAGAAAAATTTAAAGATAAACGGTTTTTCGCGCCGTAAATACGTGACACATAATTAGCGTACCTACTGCTCTAATGTCACTCAAAATCCTATTTATAATGACCTTGTTTGCAGGTGGATAACAAAAGAAAAACGCCTGAATATTACGTTCAGGCGTTGCATTTAAGAATACTTGTAGCTTTAATATTAACTATGCAAGCTGCTGGTCGGGTTCAAGAATAATCTGCACTCCCAAAACTTTCAAGAACGCTGCGATGAATTTAGGATGAGCAGGCCAGGCTGGCGAGGTAACCAGGTTTCCGTCTACTGCAACTCCATCTATTTCTGTTTCCACAAATTCGGCTCCGGCTAAGATAACTTCAGGTTTTACCGCAGGATAAGCCGTTAATTTTCTTCCTTTAATAACGTTTGCTGCCGTTAGTATTTGAATGCCGTGGCAAACCGCAGCTACCGGAATATTATTAGTTACGAAGTGCTTAACAAGGTTAATTACTTCATCGTTTAGCCTCAGGTATTCAGGAGCACGGCCTCCGGCAATAACTAAACCTTCATAATCTTGAAGTTTAACGTCTTTAAATGAGTAGTTGAGTGTAAAATTATGCCCTGGCTTTTCCGTATACGTTTGGTGCCCTTCAAAATCATGAATAGCAGTTGCAATGGACTCACCCTTATTTTTTCCAGGGCAAACAGCGTGAACTTCCAGCCCTATCATGGTAAGCATTTGAAAAGGTACCATTGTTTCGTAGTCCTCGGCAAAGTCGCCGGTAAGTAATAGGATTTTTTTCATAATAATATGATGGTTAGATGTTAAAATGAAATGCCTTTTGCATCTCTATTAGTAAAGATAGAAGGAAAAAGTGATTTTATGGTTAACCTCAGTTTAAATTATTATTGATACAATTAACCTGATATTGAATAGTAAAAAGCCATGTGATATAAGTCACCGTTGCAGAACTTTAGACACTCCACCTTTGTTTGAAAATAAGGACAATGGAAATTCTGGGGTATTTAGCGTCTGCTTTAATTGGTGTTTCTTTAGGCTTAATTGGTGGCGGCGGCTCTATCTTAACAGTGCCCGTAATGGTATATCTGTTTGGAGTGCAGCCTTTGCTGGCAACTTCTTATTCTCTTTTTATTGTTGGCTTTACCAGTTTGATCGGTGCGTTTAAATATTATCGCCTGGGGCTGATAAATATGAAAGCTGCCCTATTCTTTGGCGCTGCTTCTGTTGCTACAGTTTTTATAACCCGAAAGTTTATTGTACCGGCAGTGCCTGCAGAAATAATGAGTATTGGCAGCTTTACTATTTCCGAACCCTTCTTAACTATGATGTTGTTTGGGCTGCTGATGTTACTGGCTTCTTTTAGTATGATAAAAAGTAAAACTGCAGAAAAATCCGAAAAGGAATGTTCTAATTGTATCCGGTTTTTCAGGCTATCCGGCTACGGTATAAGCATTGGCTTGATTACTGGCTTACTGGGTGCTGGCGGTGGTTTCCTGCTGATCCCCGCATTGGTGTTTTTTATCGGTTTGCCAATGAAACAAGCTATCGGTACATCTCTTTTAATAATTGCCTTGAATTCTCTGATTGGATTTATTGGCGACCTTGGACACTTCGAGATAGACTGGGCCTTTCTCCTGGCAGTTTCTTTAATGGCAGCAATAGGAATATTTATCGGCGGAAGTTTGAGCAAAAAACTTAACAGCCAAAAACTTAAAAAAGGTTTTGGATTTTTTGTGCTTATTATGGGCCTTTATATTATCATAAAAGAGATCATGTTAAATGTTTAAATTGTATAGATAAATTTTGTTTCAATGTTAGAATTTATAAAACAACCCTGGCCCTGGTATACATCAGGACTGGCCATAGCCCTTGTAATGGTAGCGTTACTTTATTTCGGCAAATCCTTCGGTTTCTCATCTAATTTGCGGACAATATGCAGTATGGTGGGTGCCGGAAAAAAAGTAAAATTCTTTGATTTTGACTGGAAAGCAGAGCGCTGGAATTTGTTCTTCCTGTTAGGCTCTATTCTAGGAGGCTTCATTTCTGCCACCTGGCTAAAAGCTGATACACCTCTGCAGCTCTCTCAAAACACCATAAAAGACTTGGGCGAATTAGGTGTTCGGTTTGATGGGCAGCTAAACCCTTCGGATATTTTCGGTTGGGATTTCGTAAGTTCTTTTCAAGGCTTTTTGATTCTCCTGGGTGGCGGTATCCTCGTGGGCTTTGGCACCCGTTACGCCGGTGGATGTACCTCTGGCCATGCCATCAGCGGGCTTTCAAATTTACAGATACCTTCTCTGATAGCAGTAGTTGGTTTTTTTATAGGAGGCTTGCTTATGACCCATTTATTGTTGCCTTTTATCTTGTAGATAAACAACGTTACTGGATCGAATGGAGTTTAGTTCTTTAATTTCAATTATGTCATGGCTTTGTTTCCATTTTAAAGGTGAAAACGAGCAAGAAAGATTGGCAGAAATTCATAGTAAGGTCCAAGCGGCACGCTTGAACCAGCAAGAGCCTCAGCCAGTTAAGTGACCCGAATAAAACTTGAATTCTTTTTTCAAACATAGAAAGGTGCAATGACTTTTTATGGGAGCTACTTGCTTCGATTAAACACACCCGTTGTTGCGAAGAGTTGAGCGATGGGCTGAAAAGAAATGCGGGCCCGAGTGAGACTTGTGGGGTGAAGCATATTTCTTTTCTTGATCTTTTGTTACTTTTCTATCAAGAGAAAAGTAAAGGAAAGATGGTTAGAAGTAGTCCAAAAGTAATCAAAGCACCAGACTTTGGGAAAAGTACTAAAGGCTAGATTTATGTCATGGGAGGTTTTTCATTTTAAAGGCGAAAACGGCGCAAAAGGTTTGTAAGATCTCTCCTCAGGTTGAGAAGATAAAACGCCAGTCACAATACAACAAAAATTACTCAAAATGAAAACTTTAAAATTTATTATCGCCGGGGTATTTTTCGGAATCGTAATGGCTAAATCAGAAGCCATTTCCTGGTATCGCATACAAGAAATGTTTCGCTTCCAATCCTTTCATATGTATGGAATCATTGGAACGGCCGTAATTCTCGGAATGTTATCTGTATACCTTATAAAGAAGCTTAATATCAAAGATTCAGAAGGAAACCCGATATCCTTTAAAGATAAAGATCCCGGTTGGCCGAGGTATCTAATTGGAGGCTCTATTTTCGGTTTGGGTTGGGCATTAACAGGTGCCTGTCCCGGGCCAATGTTTGTAAATGTTGGATATGGCTATTTTGCCATGCTGATTGTGATTTTCGGAGCGCTTATTGGCACCTATTTATACGGAGTCATTAGAAATAAACTTCCACATTAATCAAGTTTCAGGTGACTTTTGTCACCATTTTTAATAGCCCGAAGCAGGAACTTTGCTATATAAAAAAGATCAAAAATGCTCATCGAACAATTTGAAGATAAAGCCCTTTCGCATTACTCTTATGCCATCTTAAGTGAAAGCGAGTCGAAAATTATATTGATAGACCCCTCGAGAGATATTAAGCCCTACCTTGCATTTGCAGAAAAGTATGGAGCTAAAATTATAGGCGTGATTGAAACCCATCCGCATGCCGATTTTATAAGCAGCCATTTGGAAATGCACCTGCGTACCGGGGCAACTATTTACTGTTCCCGATTAATAGCCGCCGATTACCCTCATAAGGCTTTTGACGAGGGGGATACAATAGAATACGGGGATATAAGGTTAAAAGCATTAAATACTCCGGGCCATTCGCCAGATAGTATAAGTATTGTATTGGAACATGAAGGCAAAGATAAAGCCGTATTTACCGGGGATACTCTTTTTATAGGCGATTGTGGCAGGCCCGACCTTCGCGAAAACGCAGGAAACCTAACAGCTAAAAGAGAAGAATTGGCTTTGAAAATGTATAATTCCTTAAGAAATAAACTGATGGCCCTGGAAGATGATGTATTAGTTTATCCAGCACATGGAGCGGGAACGCTTTGCGGTAAGTCCCTAAGCGATGCAGCTAGCAGCACTATTAGCAAGGAAAAAGCATCTAACTGGTGTTTGCAGCCGATAAGCCAGGTTGACTTTGTTAAAGCCTTAACTGAAGAGCAGCCTTTTATACCCAAATATTTCGGTTTTGATGTAGAATTGAATAAAAAAGGGGCATTGCCAATGGCAGAAGCCATAAGTAAGGTATTGCAAGGCGAAAATATGAGTACAAGCAAGGATATAGAGCGTTTGGACAAATCCATAATTATTGTAGATACTCGCCCCCAAGAACAATTCAAGGACAGCCATTTACCGAATTCAATCAATATAATGGCTGACGGCAAATTTGAATCCTGGCTTGGAAGTATTATCACTCCGGGAGAGCCTTTTTATCTTGCAGCAGAAAATCAGGACATTCTTAAGTCATTGATTGAAAGGCTAGCAAAAGTAGGATATGAAGCTTTCATCAAGGAAGCTTTCGTAGTAAGCAAGGGTAGCCGTCGTTCAGAAAAGATTAATCTGGATTTATTCAAGGCACATCCGGAGAACTATACGATAGTGGATGTTCGTAATGAAAAGGAGCTGAAGGAGAAGAAGATTTTTAATTCAGCGATTAATATCCCCTTGCCAGAGTTACGGGATCGGATAGCAGAGGTGCCAAGTGAAAAACCAATAGTAGTGCATTGTGCAGGAGGCTACAGAAGTGCAGCTGCAAGCAGTATCATGGAAGGAGCTTTTCCAAATACGCCTGTTTTTGATTTGAGTAAGGCTGTGAATGATTTTGGCAAATAGAAAGATATTCATTGCCGGTTTTAACCCAATGGCATTCAGTTTAGGAATCTTGAGGTGCACCGTAGGAGCAAAATTTCGGTAGAAAATTTCATTTGCGAATGGTTTCGCGTGCCGTAGGTACGCTATCCCCAATGTTCGGGAGTACGATACCTACGGTACCCGAATTTATAATGGCCTGTTTTTCTGCCGGCCTTTAACCCCATGGGTTTATTACCCTTAACTAAATGCCGTTGGTTTTAACCAGCGGAACTATGATAAGTGAAAGGAGATTCAGCCTCTTAATTGGCAAAGCTTTGCCGATTATATTAAGAATCAGCAGCAATAAAAGTGATTATAAAGCCTTCAATTTTCCATTCTTAAACAACGAATATGCAGTTTGGTAATAAGCAATGGCATTGTCAGACAAAGCCTTAGGTAGTTTAATCGGAATCTGCTCATTAGTTGCCTTTTTGTATAAATATGTATCAACCTTTTGTTGCGGGCTCAGGATCACCAGGCTATCCTGTTTCATATAAGCCAGTTTTTGGTAGGTGCCCAATACAATTCGAGGCGAATATTCGTTGGCTAAAACATCCTTGCCATACAGGTTGCTCTGATATTTCCATCCAAGTATATGAAACAGGGTTGGGTATAAATCGATTTGAGAGCACATCTTATCCAGTCGTATATCCCAAGAAGAAGGTAAGTTATAGATCAGGCAGGGGATATGGTACTTCGAAATATCAATCTCATTTTTACCTGCGCTACTTGCACAGTGGTCTGCAACAAAAATGATCACCGTATTTTTATACCATGGTTTCGATTGGATGTTCCTTAAAAATTCGCCGATAGCATAATCTGTGTATTTTACAGCACCGTCTCTTCCTGAGCCAGAGGGAATATCGATTATCCCATCAGGGTAGGTAAAGGGGCGGTGGTTCGACGTGGTCATCACAAAATCGTAAAACGGTTTGCCATCTCTATAATGGGAATCAATGTTTCTTACAACGGCAGAGTATAAATCCCCGTCGCTAATTCCCCATGCATTTTCAAAGTGGACTTGTTCGTTTGTAATAATGCAACGCTCTGATTGATATTCATCTCCAACGGTTAAATTTCTCCCCCGGTCAATAATCTTGAATCCGTTAGAGCCGAAATATTGGTTCATATTATCGAAATAACCATCCCCACCATAAAAGAAAGAAGTTTCGTATCCTTTTTTCCTGAAAATGCTTCCAATGGTAGTTAGCCCGTCGTTGTCAGGCCGCCTCACAATACTATTTCCAGGAGTGGGAGGGACAGCCAGGCTTAACGCTTCCATGCCTCTAACTGTCCGCGTGCCTGTGGCATACATATTCGTAAACAGCAGGCCTTTGTCCGCAATAGAGTCAAGCACCGGGGTAAGATGCTGAGTATTACCAAAGTGCTTCATGAAGTCGGCACTAAAACTTTCAATGGTAATCATAATTACATTTGGATGCTGTTCCGTGCCGGTATTGGAAATTTTCCGCACAATAGAATTAGGCTCTCCGATAAAAGTGGCGTTTGGCTCTTTTAGCTCGGTTTTGATAAGGTTAAAAGCTTTACTGGTATCCAACAACGCGTAAAACTGCCTATAATTAAGCTCATTATTTTTGAAAGCCGAGAAAAAGGAATAGATGCCTGCTTTTGATAGTTCATTCTGGTATCGGTTTGTGCTTTTTTCAGCCCAAATGTTGGGGATAAACAGGGCATAAAGAACAGTTAAACCTAAAATCGAACTTGTTATACTCACCCTGACTTTAAAGGGTGTTATTGAGTTAAAACTGCCCCAGAACACTTTTACTCTTTTTAACATGTAGATAACCGCTATGGTAGCCAGTAACATGCTACTGATCAATATGGGGAGGGGATAAGATTCATTAATGTTATTAATAACTTCAAACGTATATATAAGATAGTCTACTGCAATGAAGTTAAAGCGGCTCTCAAACTCTTGCCAAAACGTTAATTCGGCAAAGAAGGAAAACATACTTATCAAAATCATTAAAAACAGAACTGAGTAGCAAAATGCCGAGTTAAACTTGGTTTTAAGCCATCTCTGCGGCAAAAAAAGTAAGTATGCCGAAAGAAGGGCAGAGAAAAATAGGGCTACCCCAAAATCAAAAATGACACCTTTACCAAAGATTATTAAGTATGATAAAACCGGGATATCTGTTTTAAAGCTGGAAGCCGTTAACAGTATGAGTCGTACAATAAATGAGAAAAGAAGAAAATAGAGAATAAATGCGAACAGGATTTGATACCTGCTTTTAAAAAATGAAGCTTTCATGTTTAGCCAGCGATCTGAATTAAATTAGGGATGAGAACAGTGGGTTAGTTTGAGGAAATGGCGCGGAACACCAAACGGATTGTATGGACATTTTCAAATGAGTATTCAATTTTAATATTAAATGCATCGCAGATCTCTTTTACCACAGACAAGCCCAAGCCTGTACCTTTAGATTCGTTGCTTTTGTGAAAACGGTTGAAAATCTGGTTTTTATCGAACGAGAGTTCTGGCCCTGTATTTGAAATGACCAGTTCATTGGCAAAGAGCTTGCAATCAATCATTCCATTTTCAACGTTGTGTTTTATGGCATTGCTTAGCAAATTATTAAGCAAAATGTCAGCAAGGCCTTTGTTTATAGTGGCTTTAAATTCTTGCAGATCTAAATCTACAAGAAGCCCTTTCGCCTTTATTAGCTCTTCAAATTGTTGAAATTTTGCCTCAACCAATTCTTTAATTGATATGGCGCCGGCCTCTCTATATTGATTGTTGCCTATCTTGGTTAATAGCAGCAGTGTTTGGTTAAGCCTTGTTAGCCTCTCTGCTGCATTGTAAATACTTTGCAATGGTTCAGATTGGCTGGCGTTGGAGGATTGAATGAGTAAATCCAGCTTAGAGCGGATGATCGCCAAGGGCGTTTGCATTTCGTGCGAAGCATTTTCGGTAAAACGCTTCAGATTTTCAAACTCTGTAGTTACACGCTTTGCCATTTGCGATACAGAGCGGTTTAGTTCATGGAATTCCTCTACCCGACTGTCGGGCAGGGTTAGAGACTGTTCGGAGTGCAAGCCAAAGTTCTTTAGTTCTTTTAACGTGTGAAAAAAAGGCTGCCAAACCTTTTCCAGAACGAAACGGTTCACCAGAAATATTATCACAAAAAGCAGAAGAAATAACAGCCCGGTACTTCCTACAATAAGGCGAAGCAAGTATTCTGTTTCCACCTTTGATTTGTAAACAATCGCCTTATAGGTGGTATTATTAACGGTAACTGGAAAAGATAGGCGACGGTAAGGTTCATATTTTCCGTCGCGGGCGCTGCGTTCCCTGGTGTTAACAAGCTGCTTTTCGATTTTTCCTGTAGCAACTTCAAATTTTATTTGCTGATACTTGTAATCTGAAGCCATTGGCAGCCGCTTGTTTAGCCTGATGTAGTCAAGGATTTCTTCCTCTTCTACTTTTAAATCCCTGTCGATTTGATGCAGGAGAATGGTTTGAATAATGAAGTAATAAGCAACGCAACTTATCAGCATCATTACAAACGCACTTATAATATGTACCCGGCTATAGCGGTTTACTAATTTCATATAGCAGAAAATTTATAGCCCATGCCGTAAACCGATTTTATATAATCGGGGCAGCCCTTCTCTTCCAGCTTTTTGCGCAGGTTTTTAATATGCGTATATATAAAATCAAAATTGTTTGCCATATCTATCTCATCTCCCCACAAATGTTCGGCTATGGCATTTTTTGAAATAACCCTGTTCTTATTACTGATAAAATATAAAAGAAGTTCGAATTCCTTTTTGGTTAATTCCAGCTGCTGGGCTTTTATCAAGGCGACTTTTGCGGAGGTATCAATAGTTATTTCATTAAACTCGATAAGGGTGCTGCCATTAAAGTTTCTTCGCCTGATGATGGCTGCCAGCCTTGCGCTGAGTTCGGCAAGGTGGAAAGGTTTGGCCAGGTAATCATCTGCGCCAGCCTGCAGCCCTTCAATTTTATCATCCAAAGAGTTTTTTGCAGATATGATTAATACAGCATCCGTCTTTTTGCTTGCCTTTAAATGTTTAAGAATTTCCAGCCCACTTCCGCCGGGTAAGCTAATATCAAGCAGAATGCAATCGTAGGTATACAAACTGATTTTCTCTAGTGCATTGTCGTAATTGAAAGCTGTTTCGCATAAATATCCTAATTCTTTTAAATAAGAAACAATGCTCTTGCTCAGCTCCTGTTCGTCTTCTATTACTAATATTTTCAATTTATTATGGTAATTGTGTGTGTTGCATGCACTCCGCCTGCGGCCCCCATGCTATAAGTTAAGCGGAAGGTGCTGGTTCCAAAGACTCCTTTGTCCAAGGGACTCTCTATGGAGGAGTGGGGACACCAGCTCCGGGAGTTTCCCGTGGTTGGTGTCTCTATCAACCACTTAACTTAATAGCATTGCCCGCGGCACCGACAGCTAAAATAATATTAAGATAACATTTCCGATAAACTCAGCACTTAGGGCTAATTTAGCAGTTAAATCTGAAGCAAATCTGATTTTGATACAGTATTAGCTATAGGGAGTGGAACTTATGGAGAGCTGTTTAAAGCCTATTTTAGCGGAACTGCAAAATACAATCCTACCGTGTTTCCTTCTAAAGTTGGCGTAGCAATGAAATTTAAGTCTTTTTTACCGATGATTGTTTTCTTTAGCCAAGGGTAGGCAATGTATGCAGCTTTAGTCGACAGTATTCCAATGCCGGCACCGGCAACTACATCACTAAACCAGTGCCTGTTATTCATCAGCCTGAGTGTGCCTGTTGCAGAGGCAACTGAATAGGCAGCAAGCCCGTACCAGGGTGAAATGTGTTTGTACTCCATTCGCATAAACTCTGCTGCAGCGAATGCATTTGCAGTATGTCCGGAAGGGAAGGAGCGAAGATTGTCGCCTGCGGGGCGCAGTTTGCCCGAGTGTTTTTTTATAATATCTACGGTGTGGCCCGCCAAAGCCATCGACATCAGATACATGGCCGAACGGTCAATAAAATTGTTTTTACTTTTGACTCCAATCATATTGAGTGTGTAAACAGCTACCGCCGGGGCATATTGCAGCTTGTTGTCAAGACTGGTCTGGAATCCCCTATATTTTTCCATCATTTCGTGATGTATGTGTTTATCGGTGTTTTCAACCACGGCATTCTCTAAAGACAGAAAGCCATATCCGGCCATTACAGCGGGAAGTGCATAGGGCAGGGCAGGGTAGATTTTTTTATAAAGAACCGTACTCTTTATGGGGGATTTTTTTACAGTATCAAGGCGGATGGAATCATATTCTACTGCAAATGCTGATAAATTAAATATGCATAGTAGTATGCAAAAACAGCATTTCCATCCCACTAATCTATTTTTGGCGTTTGGACGAGCCATGATGCGTGAAATTTGTAGCTCATGCCGGTTTGTTTTCATTATAGATAACGGTTTCATATCGGCATATGATTGGCAATTGGGATCTAAATACAAGATATGTATTCTTTCTGAAGCAATTCTGAAGGGAAAATTCAGAATGGTTTCGGCATCCTCTTGATTATTAGCCACTTTTAAGGATAGGGCTTAGGAGTACTGATTTCGGGTATATGTTAAAATGAATCTTAGCCCATCCCCCTCAAATAGTATTACTCCCATCCTTAAAGCGCTCAATTCTCGAGCTGATCAAGTCTGAAAGAGATTGGTGTTCAACCTCCGGCACTTGGTTTAATCTTAGTCGTTCATAATCGTAGTGGGCTTTATAAACCGGAGGATTATTGCCTTCGTCCAGGTAAACGAAAAGAAACTCGAAACTCTGCTTTCGAAGTTCTATCACAAAATATGGGCGCGTTATGGGATGATGTTCTTTTAATAGCCTTCCTCTCACAAAGTCCTGAAGTTCCTGCTGTGTTTCATAATCGCCATAATTCAAAACATGGCAGTAGCTTCCAGCAAGATAAAGTAGTTCTTTTAAGGCGATAGGAAAGGGGTAGTCGTTATTGTAACGTAACTCTAGTTGGCCCACCTCTTCAAGAGAAAGAGGCAAGGTTAAGAAATTAAGGTCCAGAATATTCTTAATAGGATTTTCTCTGAGCAATACTAGATATTTAATTTCCATAAGTCCTTATTGGTAAAGCGAATGCATTACACTTTACGATGAATTGACTTATAGGTTCTTTGTATTTAACAAAAAACTGCAGCATTTTTTTGTATATAAGTTCGATTATAACAATTTGTTAAGCATCTAAAAATAAGCGTTTTGTTTTCCCTCTCATCGTCCAAAGGACTCCTTCGGAGATGAGCTACTGTCTACACAAGTTTTTGTATTTAGGCGATTTGCAGGAGGGCATTTGAATAGGTAGAGCCTTGATTCGGAGGGAGGTGCCTTGCGATTGCCTGGGTAAAAACTGCGAAGCACTCATTGAGACCCTTTAGAGAAAATTAATGCCTCAATAATTCACTTATCAGCAGGCCTGTGTATGAGGAAAGTGCATTGCCGGGTTTATTGAGTGTTAATTGTTTTTCTTTGTCTCTCCAAAGGAGTCCTTTGGACAATGAGCTCCCTTCGGACGGTA
This sequence comes from uncultured Pedobacter sp., assembly GCA_966211215.1. Lineage (GTDB taxonomy): Bacteria > Bacteroidota > Bacteroidia > Sphingobacteriales > Sphingobacteriaceae > Desertivirga. The sequence continues at coordinate 15,237 of CBIHNR010000062.1, read as the reverse complement.
TCTAAAGCGGTGGGATGTGCGGAAAGGGAAAGGCTGAGATCGCTTCGCTAAGTATTGTTTCTTTTCACCGAATGGAAAAGAAAAAGAAACAACTGAATCTGCTCTCAAGCTCCCTTACCCACAGCACAATAATCGAGAAATTCATTAAGAAACCGGCTCGCTCTCATTTTCCCGTCCGGGCGAATTACGCATTCTGCACAGATGCAGGCACATTATTTACCAAAAAGACCGAATACTGTATAAATGCTGCTTGCTATTGTGTAGCTTGTTGTAAATCAATAATTTGAATGTTTTTTCTACCTTTAATTCATAAGCCCGGGGAGATTCCAGAGTGGGCAAATGGAAGCGACTGGTAAATTCGCTGCTTTTTTAAGCTTCGTAGGTTCGAATCCTATCTCTCCCCACTATCCTCTTTTTATTTGCAGAGCATCGGGGTGCCTAAAGCCTGGACAGAAGCATCCCGATAATTTGGAACTATTTAAATCAATATACCCTTACGGTAATAAGGGGGCAAAGGCTTCGACTTTGCATGAAAAAAGCCATCCGGATTTTCCGGATGGCTTTTCGTTTAATGAATGGTTAACCCCCATCAGCTTTCCAATCATTAAACTGTTTCTTTGGTAGCCCTATTAAATAATACTTGAAAGGCCGATAATGTTCATTAGGATTTTGTTAATAATTACTGGATCAAATCATCTTAAATGTCCAAACTTTACTTGCTGCCTTTTTACAGAGTCTCAATGGCTCGTTCCTGCAGAAAAATAGAAGGATTGTGCATGTCAGATATTTCACGTACCTCTGCTAGAAACCATGGAAGTTGCTACAAACTTAAGTAAGGAATGAAAGTATCGGCCGTAAATGGAGCCGGTATACTTTCAGTAAATTTGTAGATTAAAGCATCCATCGGGCTTTTTTCTTCCATGTCCGATTGTAAAGCCAGTGCATAGTTATTGTAAACCTATATCTCGCATCGGCATTTATCTAATTTGGTATCTTTAAAATGCTTGAGTAAGATAATTTGATTACCAACTAGTATCAAGAATATGGAAGCAATTAAAAAAAAGGAAATGCTTAATGACATCATTGTTTGGGACGTGGAAAATTGGTCCAAGGCAATTAGGTATTGGGAGCAGGTGCTGCCGGTTCGTGATAAACAATATCAGTGCCTTGAGCTTGGTTCAAGTAAGGGGGGGATGTCACTCTGGCTCGCCCTTAATGGCAATTCTGTACTTTGTACTGACCTTAACGGCCCCGAAAGAGATGCATATTTCATTCATGAAAAATACAATTGCCGTTCCAAGATCCAATATGCCGCCGTTGATGCATTAGATATTCCATTCAAGAACAAATTCGATATCATAATTTTTAAATCAATTATTGGAGGCATTAGTTCGAATAGTGAAGAAAATAAGGCTAAGGTTATTGAGCAAATCCATAAAGCGTTGAAACCCGGAGGGCAATTGCTGTTTGCCGAAAACCTGGAAGCAACTTATATGCATAAAGTGTTGAGGCGAAACTTTGGCACCAAGGGCTGGAACTATCTGAGGTTTAATGAAATAAAGCCAGCATTTTCCGCTTTTAAGAAAGTCACTTATAAAACTGTCGGCTTTTTCGGTTGCCTGGGCAGGAATGAATGGCAAAGGAACATGCTGGGAAAGATTGACGGTTTTCTAAACGGATTAATTCCGGATCGATTTAAATATATAGTAATCGGCGTTGCTGAAAAGATGTCGGTAATTGCCTGCTTTTTAGCTTGGGATTAAGAAAGAAATTCTCAGAGACAGTGTAATAATTGAAGTCCTTGCGGGTGCTGGTGCTTCAACCGGCACCTTAGGGATATTATCCCTTGTCGCGGCCCCATTAGCCTGAAGTTTAGTTGTAATATGGTGTTGTACATAGTTTGTTAGGTTTAAAATCGTTCGAAAGTAGTGTGTTTTATCAGAAATTTTTACTTTTGCCCGTGGTATGAAATGCAAGCTTCATATATTGGTATTAGTTTTCTTAACTGCCCTTAGTTTGATTTTAGCATCAATGGCAGTTAAGGAACAGCTTGAAGAAGTATTTGCAGACGACTATGATACCTATGTGCACCCTGGCTTTGGATCAAACTTTACGGTTCAGTTGCAATTGGGTGATAAAGATGCCTTACTTTTTGTTTCTGTTGTTACAGCAATCTTCTTTTCTATACCCGCATGCCTAAGAACAGAATTCTTTCATAGGATATTGGTATACCCCCTCAAGTACCGCAAACTCTTTTTGTTTTGCTGTACTTTCCTCTTGTGATCTTACCGGTTATAATTATGTGTTATCAGCATTTTCAGGGCAAGGCTGCATCTGGATGTTGAGTCTTTTTTCGATTTTTTTAAGTTTCAAATCAAAAAAGTAAAGCAAGCACCTTCAGCAACATAGCTGGGCCTGCTTTTCTGGTAAAAGGACAGTGATGAAACCAATTAATTTAAATTCATTCAGAGATTTTTTCAAATCAAAATCTGCCGGAGGAATATTACTTCTGGTATGCGTAATTATAAGTTTGATTATTGCAAATTCTTCATTTGGGCCAGCGTTCAATTCTTTCCTTCAAATAGAAGTAGGAGGGTCGATAGGAAAATTAATGTTAAAATATCCAATCAGCCTGTGGATCAATGATGGATTGATGGCTATTTTCTTTCTATTGGTTGGCCTTGAGATAAAGAGAGAATTAGTAGAGGGAGAATTGGCTTCGCCCCGGCAGGCTGCTTTGCCTGTATTTGCGGCTGTAGGGGGAATGGTGGTGCCAGCTCTAATTTTTGCACTTTTTAATAATAATACGCCCACAGCTAATGGTTGGGGTATCCCTATGGCTACCGATATTGCGTTTGCAATTGCCATACTATCTCTTTTAGGAGATAAGGTGCCAACCTCATTAAAGATTTTCCTTACGGCATTAGCTATTGTAGACGATTTGGGGGCAATATTGGTTATTGCTATTTTTTATTCGGCAGAAATACATTATGACTACCTAATGTTTGCCGGCCTCGCACTGGCCTTGATGATCTGCCTGAATTTGCTGAACATCAAACACCTTCTCGCATATCTTGCCCCGGGCTTGCTGCTATGGTATTTTATTCATCATTCAGGCATACATGCAACAATTGCAGGCGTGCTTACAGCCCTCTGTATTCCAACCACTTCAGATGAAATAGAGTCGCCCCTGGAGAAATTGGAGCACAGCCTTACGAAGCCGGTTAATTTTGTTATTATGCCAATTTTTGCACTCGCTAATACCAATGTTCTGTACAACGATAGTATGTTGAATGGTTTTACCAGTAGTCTGGGATTGGGTATCCTGCTGGGCCTTTTGCTGGGAAAGCCCCTGGGGATATTCATTATGTCCTGGGTGGCTGTAAAAACCGGGTTAGGAAGCCTTCCGGAAGGAACGACCTGGAAGCAGGTTGGAGCTTTGGGAATTTTGGCAGGAATTGGCTTTACAATGTCCATATTCGTCGCTATGCTCTCTTATACAAACCCTGTCCTGCAAACGCAGGCAAAATTTGTAGTTCTGGTAACTTCTGTTTTAGCTGGGGCAATTGGTTATATTACTCTTAGGGTAATTTACAGATTAAACAACAGGTAATGGCATTATTGAAAAGTATAAAAACTTTTCTTTCAGAACGCTTCAATCTTAATGAAGATAAGGAAGACGAGCTAGTCATAATTGAGTCGATCCGGAAAGGAGTGGAGTTCAAAGGCACTAACTTATGGACTTTGATCTTTGCCATTTTTATTGCTTCAATAGGCTTAAATGTTAACTCTACCGCGGTAATTATTGGTGCAATGCTCATTTCCCCCTTGATGGGGCCTATAATGGGCGTTGGACTTGGCATAGGTATAAATGATTTCCTGCTTATAAAAAGAGGCCTCAAAAATTTATTGATAGCAACAGTTATCAGTATACTTACTTCATCTGTCTATTTTTGGGTAACCCCATTGCATGAAGCGCAATCTGAACTTCTTGCCCGTACTGCACCCACATTATGGGATGTTTTTGTTGCTTTTATTGGCGGGCTTGCCGGAATTGTTGCCGGAACCCGAAAAGAAAAAACGAACGTAATTCCTGGGGTGGCCATTGCTACAGCGCTGATGCCGCCTTTATGTACCGCGGGTTTTGGGCTGGCAACCGGAAATTATTATTACTTCCTGGGAGCTATTTACCTGTATTTTATCAACAGCCTTTTTATCTGTATAAGTACGTTTTTAATTGTCAAGTATTTAAATTTTCAAAAGGTAAGCTTTGATAATCTTAAACGGGAAAAGATGCTCACCAGGTATATTTTGATTCTGGTGGTGGTAACCGTTCTACCCAGTATATTCCTGGCTTACAGGATTGTTGCAAAAAGTATTTTTGAGAATAATGCAAGGAAGTTTATCCTGGAAGAGTTTCATTTCCCAAAGACACAGCTTGTTTTTAAGAACTTTAAGTTTAGTGGTACAGGCAAAAAGGAAATAGATATTTTGCTTCTGGGAGAAGAGCTTTCTGGCTCCAAAGTGGACTCTTTAAAGGAGATAATGGATAAATATCATTTAAAGCATACAAACCTCATTATTCGCCAGGGGTTGGATGCGAAACAAGAAATTGACCTTTCACAAATCAAAGCTAGTATCCTGGAAGAAGTATACTCTAAAAATGATTCTTCAGAACGGCATGTAGGTACCAATTCTTTGGGGGAAGAATTTAAGCAGGACTTGCATACCCTGTTTCCGGAATTATTGAGTTATAGTGTTTCTCAAAATATTGTATGGAACCTGGATACATTAAAATCAGACACCTTAACCCTGGTATTAGCTCAAACTGCGCAATCAATTTCGGTAAGAGAACGGAAGCGACTTGAAAACTGGCTACGGCAAAAGCTTAAAGCTGATTCGCTTAAATTAATTATAGAATAGGGGATGACGATCTATCACACCATTTTTCGTTTGATGATGTTTGCGGGCTGGATTTTGGCCCTTGTATTTCGGCTGATAAAGCCCATTGAAAGAATCGATCCAGAATTGTATCCTAAAAATTGAAATCTATGGCAGATACATGTATCGAAATTGTAATAGCCAGGCCACTGGCACAAGTGGCTGAATATGCTTCAAATCCCGATAATGCTCCTGATTGGTATATCAACATTAAATCAGTGCGCTGGATAACAGAACCTCCGTTAAAGGTAGGGTCAGAAATTGCCTTTACTGTTAATTTTATGGGAGAGATGTGTTACACCTATCGAATTATGGAATTTGGGGCCAGCCGACTTGTAATGACAACAGAAGATGGGCCATTTCCAACACAGGTTATTTATGAATGGGAAACTATCGACAATTGTTCAACCAGGATGAAGCTTTGTAGCAGGGGAACACCGGCAGGCATAAATAAATTCCTTTCACCCGTATTGAATTTTATGTCCAGGAGGGAAAATTTAAAAGATCTAAATCGCCTGAAAAATATTTTGGAGGCTCAGTCCGGTGATAGTGAATTTACCGGTGCCATTTAGAAGAGTATCATAAATGCTTGTCAGGATAACTGCAATCCGCTGAAAAGAAGGCTTGTCAGGACGAATTGTAGAATAATCGGGCAGGAAAAAAAATAAAAATGAAAAGTACAATTTTATTAGTGGAAGACGATGAACTGGACGTTGTTAATGTAAAAAGATCTTTAGCTAAACTTAATTTGGAAGCGGAATTAATCGTGGCATTCAATGGCCTGGAAGCGCTTAGTTTTATTAAAAATAGGATTGCCAGAGGCGAGCCCGTACCTCAGGTTACACTTCTTGACCTAAATATGCCCAAAATGAATGGGCTTGAGTTTCTTCATCAACTACAAAAAGAAAATTTATTGCATTTAACAAACGTGTTTGTCATGACAATATCTTCAGAAGTGGCCGATCGAAACAATGTAGACAGGTATCCTATTTCCGGCTATTTGATAAAACCGCTTAATTTTAACAATAATGATAAGAGGCAAGAGTCAATGGAGGGTTTTTTTGATTTTCATCTTAGAAAAATATTGGTATAGTTCATTTTGTGTTGTTCGAAGTATAGAGTGATAAAAAGCCGGATATCCGCCGAGAAATCATTGTTTATAGAGATATTATTTTCAACTTGTCCATTTTAAGATACTTTTAAATAGGCGTCTTGTTTCTATTGACGGTTGGCTTCAGTCCAATGTCGTTTAGTTAAGTGGTTGGTGAGGACACCAACCGGGGCAAATAAGTTTAGTTAAGAAACAGATTTCGATAATTAGGCAATTTGCAAGGGTGAAATGGACTTTCTCGCCCCTCGGGGAGAACCGACTGAAAGGAGCTCATTAAGGCAATTAAAAAACAAATAAACTGCTTAATAAATGCCGTAAGGCAGAGAGGGTAATACGCTTTACAGGATTTTCACTTTGCATCCCTTACCTAAATGACATTGGGCTTCAGCCAACGGCCTATTTGAGGCATAGATGTGTGCTTTAACCACATTAATACGGCAAAAGCACTTTATACATTTGTTATCCGTCAGCTAAAGCAGACGGCAATGGACTTAGATAAAATCCAGTGATAAACCTGAGTATTATCTATGTGCTAAATAGCAGAATGCTCCTTAAGGATTTCTCTATAAGTATTTAAAAATGATGATTTAGAAATAAAGCCCAGGAAGCGGCCGTTATCAATCACGGGTAGTACCCATACCCCCGTTTGATCAAATTTACTAGCAACCGAAAGCATATCTTCCTCTTTAAAGGCAAGGGCCGGCGGATATTTCATTATCTCAGCCACAGTCATTTCTAACTTTTTTTGTTCATCAAATAAAATAGGGCGGATATCATCAATAGATACAGTGCCAACAAGCTGATGGCCTTCATCTAACACAGCAATCAGGTTCCTTTTTCCTGTTTTAATAACTTCGATCAAATCTTTAAGCGACGAATGCACAGAAATCGTGGATACGTCTTTTTCAACAAGAGTAGATATATTTATCAAAAGCAGTAAATTTTTATCATATTCCCTGGTAAATATTTTTCCAGCATCGGCAAGGTGCTTCAAATCAGGTGAAATAGCCGAAAACCATTTCACGATTAAGAATGAAATAACGCAAACAATCATCAGGGGTATAAGCAGGTCGTATCCCGTACTGGATTCTGCAATTAAAAATATTGCGGTTAATGGGGCATATAGTACACCACTCATCATTCCCGCCATTCCTACAATAATCAGATTGGTTACCGGAGTCTGGTCAAATCCCAGTTGGATGCAAACGGTGGCAAAGAGGTAGCCCATTGTCCCCCCCGCAAATAAAGAAGGTGCAAAATTACCTCCATTACCCCCGCTATGTATAGTAATTGAAGCGGCAAAGGCTTTGAAGAGGCATACCATTGCCAGGAAGAGTATAATAAGCCAGTTTCCCAAATCAAGGTACCTAAAGAAACTGTGTTCAATAATCACCAGAATTTTACCATTAATCATGTCTTTAATACTTTCATATCCTTCCCCAAATAAAGGGGGGAAAAGCAGGCACAGCAGAGATAAAATAAAGCCGCCGCCAATAGCTTTTTGTAATCTGGAAAGATTAATGTGCTGAAAATAGTGTTCTACTTTTTGCGATATAATCACGTAATAACGAGCATATAAGCCACTAATTATGCCCAGAATCAGATAATAGGGAATATTATGGTAATCAAATGAGCGGCGGCTGCCAAATTGAAAAAGGATGTCTTCATGCAGTATTATTCTTGAGAGCAAACTGCCACATACAGCAGAAACTACAAGGGGAATAAAGTCTGTAAAAACAATGCCGGTTAACAAAATTTCGAAGGCAAACATCATTCCGGCTATGGGCGCATTAAATGCCGCCGCAATTCCGGCCGTAGCCCCCGCAGCCAAAAGTAAGGTTCGCTCCTTATAACTCAGCTTATATGTTTGTGCAAAGTTCGAACCTATTGCAGCTCCTGTTACCGCTATGGGGCTTTCTAAGCCAGCAGAACCGCCAAAGCCAACTGTAACCGCGCTTTGGACAATTTGAGAATACATTTTTACCGGTGAAACTAAGCTTGAGTTTTTTGCGATCTCATAAAGGATTGCTGCTATGCCCTTTCTATCCTGTCCCTTAAAAAAATATATTACTATTAAGCTTGTTAAAACCACGCCAAAAAAAGGCAGGCAGGCGTAATACAAAACCTGCTCTTCAAAATTAACTTTACTGGTAATTGTATAATGGATATAATGTACCAGCACTTTTAAAAGCACACCTGCAAGGCCTGCAGAGCACCCTACCAAAATACCTGATAGCAGCAAAAAATGAGTTCGGGATAAGTTATACTTTAGCCAATAAAACAGTACTTCGTAAAACTTCACTTTACGGTAGGCAGCCCGCCCATTTTTCTTTAGCTGTTTAATTAATGTAAGATATTTTTCAAGTCGCTGTATATTTTTCAATATTGAGGAACCTATTAGAATTAGATTTGTTGTCCAAAATACAAAATTTTAAGGGTACCGGCCTAAAGGGACCCTTAAGAGATGCACTTCATCACGAAAAATACAATTGCCGCTCCAGGATCCAGGAATTTCGCTTTTAACTTAAGAAATAACGCAAAGCCGCATATAAGTGTCAGACATCTCTCCAAGGGAGTCCTGCGGACGAAGATGTCAGACACTTTTCCCTCTCGTATGGACTTTTCACTGAAATTCTCCTTACGATTTTTTTAAAGGCGAATTCCCTGCTTACAGGATACAATATGCTTCTGTTGATGCGCTGGACAATCCATTTGAAAACCAGTTTGATGTCATAATTTTTAATCAATTATTGGAGGCATTAGTTACATGCTGGGAAAGATTGACGGTTTTCTAAACGGATTAATTCCGGATCGATTTAAATATATAGTAATCGGCGTTGCTTAAAAGATGTCGTAATTGCCTGCTTTTTAGCTTGGGAGAGTGTAATAATAAGTTTCCTTCCGATTGCTGGGGAGGCCGTTAACACCGGAAGGAAACTTAGTTATGTGAATGGCCGTATGGTTTTTAATTGTAAGTATTTGTAAGCCAGATGTGTATTATGGAGTTGTATAGGTGTTATTTCATTGCAATACCGCTATTAACCAATTTTTTTAATTCCTTAATTTCGGCCTGCTGTTTTTCAATCATTCTTTGTTGCTCTTTAACGGCATTAATAAGTACTGGAATTATATCAGAATAGTTTAGTCCTAGATTTTCTTTACTTTCATCGCCCGTAACAGCTTCAGGCAACACCTTCTTTACGTCTTGTGCAATCAAGCCTAATTTAGTCTCTCCTGTAGGGGCGGTTTTCCATTTAAAAGAAACAGGTTCGAGAGAAAGTATTTGTTTAAGCCCATACTGTAAGGGATGAATATTAGTCTTCAACCTTCTGTCTGATGTCGAAATGGTTCCATTAGTAGCAAATACAGTATTCCATCTATAAGTGGCTGTTCCAAGATTGCCGTTGCCATTGCTTTTAGGAGTGACATTGCCATCAACCATCAGCTTCTCTGCAACTATATAATTATTTGCATCGGGGCCGCTACCCACAAAGTTGCCTATTCCTACGTTACCTGCAGACGTGATTTGCATCCTGGGGAAACCATCTGCGCTGTTGTTGGCATTGGTGCTACCGCTATTGGTAAAGAACACCAAGCCCTTGCCAGAAACGCCATGTCCGATATAGAACCACTGTGGGCAGGACGCATATAAATAAGCAGTATAGATCTGGTTTAAAATATTTGATTTGTTTTCGCTATATCCAGAACTATTGATACCGAAATCTACATATTGGGATCCCTGGTCAGACGCTACCACAAAATCAGAGCTGGCGTTGTTGCCATCGTTTTTGTTCTGCACAATAACCTGGTAAAAGTCATCGATGTTTCCTACAGCATTTATGCCGGTATTATAGGTTGTTCCGGCGTCAATTAATACTTTTTCAGCGTCATCACCAACAGTAAAGGATGAACTGCCAATACCAACTTGTCCAGTACTGCTTATTCTCAGCTTTTCATCTGTTGTAGCCAGTCCATTAGTGAAGAACTTCAGGTCTTTTCCGGCGGTGCCATTTCCGATTAAAAAGTCATTTCCGGTACTGTACAAGTAGGCTGTGCTCGCGCCTCCTAAAATGTTGGTACTTGTGTTGCCACTGCTGTTAATTCCCATGTTAACAAAATTTAGAGATTCAGTTGCCACGTCGTTTGAGGCAACAACGTCTGAACTGGCATTCGTTCCTGCCGAACGGTTTTGAATGTTCAATTGCAGATAGCTATTAATAGAGCCCTTTCCACTGATTACGTTAAAGGAATTTGTTGTCCCTGCATCTACCAGAAATTTTTCCCTGTTAGGGCTGGCTGTAAAGGTTGGAGAAGCTCCTACAGCAACACTTCCTATACTGTCTATGTACATACGTTGAGCACCATTAGTGCGTACATTGACACCTTGATTTCCAGTGGTACCAAAAAATTGACCGGTTGTGGGTGTATTTCCAATCAACGACCAGGCATTGCTTGACGAGACTGTTAATGCCCCTGCTGCCAGCCTTTTAACTACGCCTCCGCTCAAAGTAAGTAAGCTATCTGATGTTGTTGGACTGGTTTGGAGCCCATGCAAGGCTAGCGGATTGTCCCCATTTAAAGTAAGCAGGTTAGCCGGACTAGAAGAGCCAATTCCAACATTGCCAGTATTAAAATAAATATTGCTCCCTGAGGAGATAAAGGAACCCAATCTTACCCAGGCGCTTCCATTGAAATAGTAGTAACCAGGACTTACATTGTTGGGGGCTGTGCCGGCAGTGGCGGTATTATATATTAAAAGAGAAGCGGCAGGGGAGGGGATAGTACTAACATCGGTAGCCCCTGATAAGCCCAGTCTGGGAATTAGTAAACCTTTATTTGAAAAGGACACATCCAGCCCCGCAGATGCATCAGGTGCCGACCCTGAAGAATTGATTCCTACATTTTGGGAAAAGGAAGTTTTAAAACACAATAACAAAAGGACAGGGAAAAATAGTTTCCCAGAAATACAGATGTTTTTCATGTACATATTTGTTTGAGTATTGAAAATTATACACCCAAACAAGTATTTAAGTTTTATTTAGTTTAATTTGCTTCGTTGGAAAGATGGAAGGGGAAGGAGATGAGCGAATAGAGAGAGAGATAATAAAGAACTTTGAGTGTTTTCGCTTGTCAAAATGTCCCCAGTTTAAAAGAGAAATACCTGACTGAAATAAGTTATTTAGTTTCGAGGTTATTCTGAAAAGAAAAGAGCTATCAGTTTCCTGATAGCTCTTTTCAATATTGTTAAGTATGGGAATTTATCTTTTTGCTAAGCCTTCAACCAGCTTTTTCAATTCATCGAATTGCTTTTGTTGCTCTGAAATTTGTTTTTGTTGTTTATCAATTAAGCTTTGCTGCTCTTTAATGGCGTTTATAAGGACCGGTACAAGTTCGGCGTAATTAATACCAAGATTTTCTTTTGCTTCATCCCCAACTACAACCTCCGGAATAATCGTGCGGGTTTCTTGAGCTATCAGCCCTATTTGTTTTTGTGCACTTTGATTTTTATCCTTCCAATTATATGTTACAGGTTTTAAAGAAAGTAAATCTTTTAACCCATATCTTAAACCTTCAATATTTGTTTTGAGACGCCTGTCAGAACTATAAGTAACATTAGTAGCTTTGATATTACCATTTACTTCAAGCTTAACACCACTTGTTACCGTAGTTGTATTAATGCCAATTTCACCTGTTGATAATATACGCATTCTCTCTGCTCCATTGGCATCCTCGTCACTTGCACTACCTGAATTTGTGAAAAATATTAAAGGTTGATTGGAAGCTGCATTCCCAACATACATTTTCCCGGCGTTTGCATATAAATAAGCGGTATTTGCGCCATTTAAGAGACTATTACCGCCGGTGGAGTAATTTAAGCTATTTATTCCCATATCTATGTAGGCAGTTTCTTCATCCCCATTATTGGCTGTAGCTACAATGTCTGTACTGGCAGAGTTTCCATTACTGTTATTTTGAACATTAAACTGAAGATAGCCGTTTTTGGAGCCTTCTACATTCAACAAGGTTGGATATCCTGTTGACCCGTTAGTAATGCTTCCCGCGTTAACATTTATGAATGCGCTGTCTACAATAGTGGTTCCAATGCCAATCTTACCTGCTGAGGTAATTCGCATTCTTTCTAGATTATTACTTTTAATAACAAAGTCCTGAACGTCTGTCGTGCCGATAAAATTGGTACCAGGCGTAGTGCTGCTATTGCCGGTTAAAGACCATGAGTTTAAGGGGCCTAATTTTCTTACAACTCCACTCGCAATAGTCAAAACACTATCCGTAGCTGTTGTGCCATTCTGCACGCCACTTAAAAACAAGGGATTTGAAGACGCTCCAACTTGCAGCTTATAAGACGCAGTAGTAGAACTGTTAAGCCCTATACCCACGTTTCCGCTACTTTCAATTTGCATCCTATTCGTAGTGCCCGATGAAGCGGTATTAGTTCTGAAGTAAAGTGGCTTAGCATCACTTGTACCTACATAATTAGCGGATGTTGTACCAGAATTTCCTGTGGTGCCCCAACCGGAAACGGAAACATTTCCATTGGCCAGACGGGTCCATGCAGTTCCTGTCCAATAATAAAAGCCTGCACTTACGTCGCCAGTGGTACGGGTATTATAGACAAGTAAAGAAGTTGTTGGTGAGCTAACAGGAGCTGCTGTGGTAGAATTAGTTAGTTCTACTTGTGGAATGAGTACTCCTTTACTTGATGAGCTGACGTTTAATAGCGCAGATGCGTCAGATGTGGTAGTTCCAATATTTACACTACCTGCTGTATAATTTACATTAGTACCTGAACTAGCAAACTGAGTATTAAGCTTTATCCAGGAACTTGTATCAGTGCTATAATAATAAAAGCCCGGGGTTACATCACCAGCGGAAACAGTGTTGTATACTAAAAGTGAATTTGCCGGCGAGGGGATGGTTGTAACATCGGTGGTTCCTGTTAGGGCAACCCTTGGCACCAACAGTCCTTTATCTGTAAAACTTACGTCTAAACCTGCAGACGCTGCCGGAGCAGAGCCAGAAGAGTTGATACCAACGTTCTGAGAAAAGCTGTTCTTAAAACAAAATAAGAGGGATAGACAAAACAGATGTTTCCTAAGAGGATAAAGTTGTTTCATGAAAAGGGTATTTTGGCATTTATACGAAAAAAGCCTAATCGGGTTCAATTTATATTCTTGAACTTTTAGTTATACGTTTCTGTTTAAGGAGTTTAATTTCTTAATTTACAACGTAGTACGGCCTTTAAAGCTTTTTTAGTATTATTTTCTAAACTCGAATCTTTTACGTCGCAATTTTAACAAAAAACCACTAGATTATTTTGTGAATATTATGATAAATTTTTCTCTCAAAAGTAAGGCAAGCTTCTTTACCTTTTTTCTGATTTGTTCGTTAAGCCAGGCGCAGGATTTTAAAAAAGTTGATAGCTGGTTAAAATCAAACCTCCAGGAAATAGGCGGCCGGGCAGTTTTAATGATATACAAAGACGGAAAGGTTATTTACGCAAATAGTTTAAATGATTTAGGCCGCCGCCAGAAAATGCTTGCCAATGTTATTGCAAGGCGAAGCGGGAAGGAGGCTAATATTGATGATTTCTCTTCAACAAGCCGCCAGCCAATTGCCAGCTGTAGTAAATGGCTAAGCGCTGCATTGGTGATGACGTTTATAGATGACGGTACACTTAAATTGAATGACACTGTTGGGAAGTATCTGCCGGTACTCTCCAAAGCCGGCAAAGGAAAAATCACCATCAACCAATGTCTTTCACATACTACAGGTATTAAAGCTCCGCCCTTAAGAGAAAGCCTTGCCGAAATGAGAGAAGTAAGTAGCATGGAGGAAGCTATCGAAAAGATTGCCGCGTTGCCAATGGAAGGAGCGCCGGGGAAAGTGTTTCGATATAGTAACACCGGCCTTCAAATTGCCGGGGCGGTGATTGAAAAAGTTTCCGGCAAAAGCTTTGAAACGCTTTTTCAACAGAGGATTGCAAAACCGCTTGATATGAAAGATACCGATTTTGGAACAAGCAAGGTGTCTTTGCCGGCAGGCGGTGCTATAAGTACGCCTCATGATTATATGAATTTCCTGATGATGATTTTAAATAAAGGGTTTTATAACGGCATCAGGGTACTAAGCGCCTACAGTATTGCTCAAATGCAGGTTAACCGTATCTCTGCGGATGTAAAGGTAGCCTATTCTCCCGCAGAAGCTGGTGACTCTGGTTATGGCTTTGGCGAATGGGTTATGCAAAGTTCTACTAATGAAAACTTATCAGGCAGTGTAAGTAGCCCTGGCTTGTTTGGATCCTTTCCCTGGGTCGATAATAAAAATAAATATTGCGCTTTCTTAATGACATATTACATCAGGCCAGAGGGCAGGGGAGAAAGGTATCAAGAGCTCAAATCCCTCGTCGAAGGGGCCTTGAATATTAAGCCTTGATAAGATAAAGGCTCAGATAATTCTTTAGATGTTTTTATTGTAAGTTGTTGTTTTATAGTCGTTTATGTGTCTTGTTTCTTTTTGTCGAATATTTTGAAACAATGTTAATGATTTAACGTACAACGCATTAAAAATGTTAAAGAGACACGTTCTCTGACGCATTTTTTAAGAGAATTAAATCAATATTTATGGTGAAATTTTACATTTAATAACCTTCCTCAAAACCCGAATATTAATAATTTAATTTCGCGGGTGATTGAATTCTCTTTCTGAATCAGACAATCTAGCGTTTATAGGAACCTGGCTATACGTTTTCTTTGCTTGGTTAAAGAAAATGAAAAGCCGCCCAGCCTATATCATTATCTCAAAAAGGTATTGTGCTAAAAATACTGTGTTTTAAAAATGTCAAAGACCGGTTAATTCTCTTAACCGGCTTTGTGTTTTTATAAGGTTTTCATTCTTGGATCAAACTAAGCAATCATATCGAGTTCCTTGTGGGGGAGAAACTTGTGGTCTTGCAGGCAGAATAAGTCTATGGCGCTTAAATTATGATAAGGCGATTTGTCTGGCTGAGGCCCACGAAGTCTTAAGCAACATACTGGAATTTTCGTTCCCCCCAATCATAACTTCGATAAACTCAGTGTGACATAAACGCTCACATCTGTCATTTCGGCTTTCGGTGTTTTTGAAAAAAAACTACCCATGACATAAAATTTATGTATCGCGCTTCT
>CBIHNR010000061.1:0-26735 GCA_966211215.1 uncultured Pedobacter sp. | reverse complement strand
GTGCAGTTTGTTTGTCTTTAGAGAAAGCGAACATACCAACACCTGGATAAAGGATAATTACCGGGTTAGCATCACGAATTGCAGGGCTGTTTGCGTGCTTGCAAGTTTCGTAGTACTCAGTGTACATCTTGCGGTAAGCTTCGAA
Organism: uncultured Pedobacter sp.; assembly: GCA_966211215.1. Classification (GTDB taxonomy): domain Bacteria; phylum Bacteroidota; class Bacteroidia; order Sphingobacteriales; family Sphingobacteriaceae; genus Desertivirga. Next base: position 26,590 of record CBIHNR010000061.1, on the reverse strand, counting down.
CGCCGGAGCTAATTTTTCTTTCAATGCAGCAACATCAGAAAGGTCAGCACCAGGAGTTAAGTCTAATACAAGAGGGCTGATTTTAGTACGTAAGAAGTGGTCAGGGCAGCTAGTTCCAAGAGGAGCCAATCTGTCAAGATCATTTGAGTTGATAAACTCTAATACACGAGGATCATCAGTAAAATGGCCAATCATGTGGCGCTCGCTTGAGCAGAAACCTCTTAAAATTGGAGCAATAGTAGCAGCTTGTTTTTTGCGTGCATCTTGAGCTAAAGACTGGATTTTTTGTCCGCCGAAAACAGGGCCTTTTTTGCCATAGTTTTGCTCTAAGTATTCAGCACATTTTTCGATTACTTCTAACGTGTTGATATAGCTTTCATATGCAGTATCTCCCCAGGTAAATAAACCGTGAGAACCTAACATAATACCACGAATGCCAGGGTTTTCATCAAGACATTGTTTCAACTGTAAACCTAAGTCGAAACCTGGTTTTTGCCATTCTACCCAACCGATAGTGCCACCGAATAATTCCTGAGTGATTTTTTTGCCATCTTTTGCAGCAGCAATTGCGATAGCCGCATCAGGGTGTAAGTGGTCAATATGTTTGAATGGTAAGAATCCATGTAAAGGAGTATCGATAGAAGGAGCTTTAGAAGCTAAGTCGTAGATACAGTGATTGAAAAGCTCAACCATTTCGTCTTCGTGCTCAATACCACGATAAACGTTTTTTAAACTACGTAGACGATCTACGTACAATGCAGCTAAACCACTACGTTTTAAAGTACCGATATCACCACCAGAACCTTTAATCCACATCACTTCGGTTTCAGCACCTGTCAATGGATCTTTAGCTATAGCTTTGCAAGACGTATTTCCACCACCATAGTTCGTTAGCCTTAAATCTGCGCCCAATAAGTTTGAACGATAAATTAATAAAGCTACTTCATCACCTGCTAACTCTGCTGCTTTAGCTTCATCCCAAAGATAGCTAACGTGTTTAAATGTTTGAACAGACATATAATTATTACTATTTATTTAAAAATTTATTTTAATGAATTACCGTACCCTACAATAAGTACAGATAAAATGATTACAATGATTCCGGCTACCACTGTGCCATAAGTTTTCTTGCTAACACCTTTCCACTCTTTCAGCACTAATCCCCACATGTTGGCAATCAGAATGATAAAGGCCATGTGTAAGATCCATGAGCTTGGGCCATTGCCTAAACGGCTTTCGCCCATACCGTAGAAGAAAAATTGAAGGAACCAGGTAGTGCCTGCTAATGCAGAAAAGATGTAGTTTGCTAATAGCGGAGTTTTTCCGTTTGTATAGTCACCAAACGTTTTATTGCGTGCATTAAGGAACATACACCAAATGAGGTTAGTTGTTAAACCACCCCATAAAATCACTATATAAATAACGTTGTTCTGGTATAGAAATTCTCCCTGGCCGGGGTTGACAGCCTTCCATGCTTCGTTAGCAATCTCTGCCATAGGCTTACCTGCCTCAATACCGAAATTGAAACAAGCACTTAATACACCTGATACAATGGATACGAAAAGCCCTAATCCCAACTTAAACTCTGCATTGCCTTCTGCCTTTGCAGAAGGAGATAGTTCTTTTTCTTTCATTGCGCCGGCTTTACCACAGATGATAATACCTAAAACGCAAACTATGATACCCAATAAAACAACTTGTCCCCAGCTATTGCTGATAAGGTCAGTAAATGAATCTTTGCCCTCTTTTGGAAACAGGTCGTAATAAACCGAAGGAATCAGCGCTCCAAAAATGGAACATAAGCCTAATATGATAGAGCTACCTAAAGAAACTCCTAAGTACCTAACGCCTAAGCCGTAGGTTAGTCCGCCGATTCCCCAAAGTACGCCGAACAAATAAGTTAAGCCTAAAATGCTGTTATCCTGGCTGCCGATGATATCGAAAAAGCCTGGAATAGTTAAATATGCCGCTAAAGGCGGTACAATTAGCCAGGAAAATAAGCCACCGACAATCCAGTAACTTTCCCAAGCCCATCCTTTAACTCTTTTGTAAGGAATATAAAAGCTTCCTGAGGCGAATCCGCCAATAAAGTGAAAAATAACACCAAAAATTGCTTGCATTTTAATTAAACGGTTCTAATTTGTTTGTTTATGCCGATAAAATTAGGGAAGGGAATCCGTTCTTCTGTCATGGACTGTCATGAGAAGGGGCCTTAAACAGAAATGTTACAGAGTTTTTTTTACGAAAAAAAGAGAAATTCCCTAAAACCAGGAGGTGTAGAAAATAATGGCGCTCGCTGGCTGCCAATTCAAGTGGTTACAATAGATATGCCGCAACAGTACTGATCGGGGATATTGCCGCTTCTAATTATAGTACCTCTGCAACGCAGGCAAGTGTATATGTGCCGTCGTCTTTGCCAGAAGGAGAACACAAGGTGATAGTTAAATTTGGCCCGTTTTCTGTTGAAGCTCCGCAAAAGATAAAAGTTAAAGGACTGAGCTTTACAGGATTTTCGCCTTCTTCTGGTGCTTCTGGAAAAGAAATTACCCTAACGGGAGAATTTAACCCGAGTGCCTCTTATTCAGTTTACTTTGGATCTAACTACGCTTCTCCAAATAGCGTAACATCCACCTCTATGAAAGTTGTTGTACCAGGGAACCTGGATGCAGGAGATGTTAAGATCTCAATAAAATCTGGCGGCACAACATTAACTTCTCAGGACAATTTTACAGTACTTATCCCTTCCATTACCTCAATTTCACCAGCATCTGGGGTAGCCGGTACTATAGTTATTATTACCGGAAATGGATTAGGCCCGTATGTCAATAGTGTCAAATTTGGAACGACAACAAGCACTGTTTTAAGCGCTACCGAATCCACAGTCAGGGTACAGGTGCCCTCTAACCTCAACCTTGGAGCTATGAAAATAAGTGTTACCAATTCGCACGGACAAACAGCTGTTAGTCCGACAAATTTTACAGTGACCAACCAATAAGGAAGGATTAATAAATAAAGAAGCCGCCTGGTTTGTATACGCACAGGCGGCTTCTTTATTTAAATTCCGTCTATTACCTGTGATCGTTTTCCGGCTTCCTTATAGTCCACGCTATACACCATTTTGTTAGTTTTATCGTTTGCCGTTGGTGGCATTAAACGCAGCATAAAATTGCGAAGGTTACAGAGCAAAGGGCTGTCTAACTGAGCCATTTTTCCAAGGCGCCAACTGGCATTTACAACAAACTCGGCCTTGTTTTTTCGCAAAGCAGTAAATTTCGCAAAGCATTCAGGTACCGAATCTTCAGATGAAAATAGTTCAGCAAGCAGGTAAGCATCCTCTATTGCCTGGCAAGCCCCCTGCCCCAGGTTGGGCGTTGTTGGATGGGCTGCATCGCCTATCAGGCATACATTATTACTAAACCAGGTATGCAATGGCTTGATGTCCTGGATGGGGCCATATATTACATTGCTTCCTTCGGTTGCCGCAAGCACTTTTGATACAATTGGGTCAAAGCGGTTAAACACAACTTTTAAAGCTGTAAGGCTCGAATCTTTACTGATGATATTTTTATTGGTTAAAGCATACCAGTATATCTGTGAATTATTGATCTGAACAAAGCCGAAGCGAGCCCCCGCACCCCACAATTCAAAAAGCCCCTGCGAAAATTCATCTGGAAGCTTCAAATCGCATATTCCACGCCAGCACCATTGCCCGGCCTGCCGAAGGTTAATTTCGGGGAACATCTTTCTTCTTATTGCCGAGTTTATGCCATCTGCGCCAATTAAAACATCAGTGTGTAACTCAGTACTGTCTTCAAACTTTACTTCAACTTTTTTATTAGTGGAGTAGTACGTTTTAACTTTTTTGTTAAGGTTTACTTTTTTAGGGCCGACCGCTTTGAGCAAGATTTCCTGCAAATTGCTTCTGGACACAGCGACGGCAGATATACCCGTTTCCTGCTCCCAGGCTTTCAGGTTATTTTTCATAACCGGTTTCAACAAATGATCGGTTATATTTAAATCATTCAGCTTATTTCCAGCAGCTAGAATTTCATCATATAAGCCCAAATGCTGATATACTTTCATTGCGTTTGGAGCTAAGATTATTCCTGCTCCCACAGGCTTTAATAAGGATGCAGCCTCAAATATTTCGGGGTTGAACCCTTTCGTCTGCAAAGCTATTCCAGTAGTTAAACCGCCAATACCGGCTCCAATTATTGAAATTTTAAATGATGTTTTTTGCTCCATAGGTGATGGTAGAACTTCGTTTAATTTACTTAACAAAAGTTAAAATAATTTCAAACAAAAAATATTAGACTATTTTTTACAGTCCATAATGCAACAGAGAACAATTAAATCTCAGAATTTCTCTACAAAAGAATTAAGTAATTGCCTATACCGATGCATGGAAGTCAACTAAAATCAACACACATTTCCAGACAGAGATTAATCTTAATTCTTGCTTAGCATAGACTATATTAGTATTACTTGTTTTCGGCAATTTAATATCTAACAATAACACGTTCAGCCTGCTTTTAAAAAATTACTTCAATATGCGGTTTAGCTCATCAATCATGGCAGGCCTGCGGGGATATTTGGACACTAAGCGTCTGGCTACCTGAAGTATATCTTGCTTATGCACTGGAATATCTTTTATAATGTTCTTCATTTTTCTAACCAAATCGGCATAATTGCTTCTTGAGCTAGCTGCATCTCCTGCAAGTTCTATAGCAGGCAAATAAATATTAACAAGATCTTTAGGATACCGCTCACACAGATTGGAATGATAGGCAAGGACAACATCCAGATTATTTTCCTTTCTTAACAACTCTAAAAGCCTGTCCCAATAGCCTTCCTCTATATAAATAGGGGCAACTTTATTTAGTACAGACCGATCACGGTTAAACAACTGGCTCCCCTGCCATCGCTTACTCTCTTTATGCACATTTTGGAGAATCCCGGCAATTAAGTCATCCACAATGACCGCCCATTCTTTTGTATTATAAGTTGCCCTCCATTGGCGATAGTATGTTTTATCAAACCCTGTATTATAGAAGGCGAACCTCTTGGTTAATTGGCGAATCTGGTCCATATTATTCTCCAAAACAGCAATATGCAACAGCACTTTCTCCCAAGTGTTGACTGTGCCCGGATGATTTTTCCTATTGGCAATTCCAACCCCATCCGAAATAAGCTTCTTCGCTTTAGAATACTCTTTGCGTTGTATTAAACTGTTGACCAGCTCTTGTCTTAATTCAACAATATCCAGGTTTTGGTTGAACAATTCCTCCGCCATTGAAAGGTTGCCGGTGGCCTTGAAAAACGCAATTAACCTCTTAATCATGAATTCTCGCCTGTAACTATCATATCGCCCCGTAAGCTTTGCTGTTTGGATTTGAATATATCCTAAAAACTCATCTGCTTTATGCAAGTTGATAGCAAGCTTTTCAAAAACTGAAAACAAATCATAACCATAGTCACCATAATCAAAATAGGTTTTATCGCTAAGTGCAGTCAACAAAAAGTCAAAAATATACTCCCTTATCGAGGCCGTGGAATTATCCGCAATTCTTTCTATAAGGGAAACCGTTTCTGAAATTACCCCACCAATATTTCCATCAGAATCGTCACAAATAGTTAATGTTGCCATCATTTCCTTTAAAATAACAGTAGCAACTGTAAAGGAATCTTTATGCGCCCCTTTACCAAGCAACTCATCTATTTTCCCTATAAGCTCGCCAACATCATTGGCCAACGAAAAAGTACCTCTATACCCTATACACCCATCTTCAGAATGCTTTCTGATAATCCGGGCCAAAGAATCCTTATATTTCTTTTCCCAATCAACATTACTATCTTTCTCAATAAAGGCAAGCTCAAAAGCTAACTTGAAGTCCTTATTCTGTGATGCATATTTCTTGGTAAATTCCCTATATTCTTTGTGGGTAACCTTAGTTAATAATTCATCAAAAGTCATTTTCTTTTTAGGAGCAGTTTCCTCAATTTTTGATATTTCAATTGAGACTACCTGCTGCTGCCTAATAGCTAGCAAAGTTGCAACAACATGTTTACAACACCTGCCATCATAAGGGCAATCACATGAGTAATCAGTTATAGCATTATCACTACCTAACTGTATTTCTACATTGTAATCATCATTTCCTTCCACTTCCGCCTGCCAACAACCATCGTCAATTTCTTCCAAGCCCAGAACAGCTCCTTGATTAAAGTAATGCCTGCCTCTTGTTAAAATAGTCCGATCTACCAGATTTTCGAAGTTTTGCAAAGTGAACATTCAAATACAAATTTTGACAAAAGTAACACATCAACCCACGAACACAAAAAAGCCGAAAGCATTGATGCCCCGGCCTTAATTTTAATATTTCGCTCTATTTAATCTCTTCTTTAACTTCGCCGCATTCCAACATTTCATCGCCATAATACGGGTTTTTTATATCAGACTCGCTTGCCAGCCAATAAGCTCCATCCCCATTTTTGGCCATTGGGCAGAATTGTTTATAAACCTTTCCGGAAGCCAATTTCGAAGCTTTAATTGTTTTTTCAACTTCGCTTGTTAAGGCATCCAATTCATTACGTTGCACATCAAGTTTAGAAGCGCTGGCAATCTTTCCAGCCAGATCAGCACCAGCTTTGTTACCCGCGGCAGTTAACGCTGTTTGCAACTCGGCAGCACCTTTTTGTGCTTCCTTCGCATCCGCTTTCACCAATGCATTTTTTACGTGGATATAATGCTCATAAGCCACCTTTACCTTTTCATCTTTAAACTTCGGGTTGCCCGCCTCGCTTTTAGGCTCATCGGCAGCAGCCTCAGCATGTTCTTCATGCGTATCCGATGGCTTCTCACCAGAAGTGCAGGCACTTAATGTTGCGAAAGCAACCACCAACGACGTACTAAGTACTGTTTTAAAGATTTGTTTTGTTTTCATAATTCTTGTTTATGTTTCTAATTTTTATCGTATTTAAGTTTAATTATCCTATTCTTAATAATTACCGTGGTTGGTATCCTCACCAATGCTATTAAATTAAGCTGTTAGTAGAGACACAACAGCGGGTGCCTGCCGTTGCAGGTGTCTCCACCTGCAACTTCCAACCTTAACTTGATAGCATTAGTGTCCTTACCAACCATTTAAAGTTAATGACATTGCCCTGCCCTCAACTAATGATTGTGGGCTACCGCATCAGCTCCTTTTTTCAACACATATTCGCTGTAGAGTAAGTAAGCACCCGAAGCTACCACTTCCTCTCCGCCCAACAAGCCACTGCTTATTAAAATTCGGCTTGCGTCTTCTGCCCCGGTTTCAACTTTTCGCGGCGAAAACCTGTTTTTCCCGGTTTTAACCCAAACATGAGCTCCTTTTTCATCTCTAATCACAGCATCCAGCGGCAAGCTCAAAACTTCGCCCTTTCTTGAAACAGGTAACGAAACGCTTGCTTGCATTCCCGGTTGCAAAATCCCGCCAGCGTTATTTATTGTACCTCTAATGGTTATAGTCTGTGTATTCGGCTCTACTTGTGGGTTTACAAATTCAACTCTAACTTGCCTCTTTCCCAGGCCATCGAAAGCAACCTCCAACAAAGTGCCCACTTTAATTTCGCCCATTTCCTCCGGATAAATATCGGCTTCCAACCAAAGCTTGTCAAAATTTTCAAGCCGTAACACGGGGCTTCCTTCTGCCACATACTGACCTTCAGAAACTGAAATTTCATTTACAACTCCCGACGCTCCAGCTTTAACAGTTATTAGCGGAGACACCTTATTGCTTTTGCTTAGCGCTAAAATCTGCGGCTCCGAAAATCCAAAAAGTACCAGTTTATTTTTAGCCGCTTCTTTAAGTGTTCGATAAATCTTTTCGTTGGGAAAAGCAGCCGCTTGCTTCACCTGAAGCAAATAATCCTGCTGGAGGCTTTGTAACTGCTCACTATACACCTGATAAACCGGCTGCCCGGCGCTCACTCTCTCACCCGTTTCCTTCACAAACAGCCTTTCAATTCTGCCCGGATACCTCGCGGAAATAACCTCCGAAGCTTCAGGATTAGCCACTAGCCTGCCGTTCAAAACCCTGGACGAACTAAAGTTTTGCCGCCCAACTTTTATTATCTGAATATTAGCGAGCCGAATTTGACTCTCGCTCAATTCCAGGCCTTCGGATGTCGCCTTTTTCGCAACAAAAACAAGGTCCATCTTACAAATGGGACAAGTGCCGGGCTTATTTTCAATAACCTGCGGATGCATCGGACAAGTATAATGCCCAGCTGTTTCCGCTTTCTGCACCGCTCCGCCCGAACCATGCTTTTCCTTGCAGGCAACAAATCCCGAACCTATGGCCAGGATGATCAAAATTCTTAAAACAGTTTCTTTCATTATTTTAACTTATTTGACGTGTTCCTTCGGGGCTTTCGCCTGCTATAACATAAAAGCCTCACCCTCAACCGCTCTCCTCCGAAGGAGTCCTTTGGGCAAAAGAAAGGGAACCGATATCGAAGCCGTAATTCAATTGCGCCTTTGCGAACCCTTTGCGTCTCTGCGCGAAATCTTTCGTTTCTTTCGCTAACCAACACCACTTATTCTCTCACAAATCCTTCACTGTCAACTAAAAACCAGGCATTTGCTGCAACTTCCGTATCTCCGGGTAAGTCACCTCCAACGTTTACCCAATCACCACTCTTGTCCAAAACAGAAATGAGCTTTGGCTTAAAAATTCCATCCTGTTTCACAAATACCACGGATTTATTACCGGTTTGCCAAACAGCCTCCCTTGGGAGCCATCTGCCGGTTTGCCTCTCACTTTCTTTTTCTATGGTTACCAGCTGCCCAACAATCCAACGTTTATTAGTATTGAGAGCGATTGCCCTTACCAGCGCGAAACTGGTTCCTTCTTTATAATAAGGTGATATGAAACTTATCGGTAGCCTGGCCGATTGTTGCTTCTTGCCTATTGGCGAAACTTTTATCATCGTCCCCTTTTTAAATTCCTTTAACTGAGTTGGAGAAACATAAAACTCGATCCAAACCTTATCCGGATTGAACAGGCTAAACAACTTTTGCCCGGCATTAACATATTGCCCTTCCCGAAGCAATAAAGGCGTATTTTCTGCTACTTTGGGAGTTTCAACAGGCGAGCTTGTGCTAGCTTCTTCATTCATCCCTCCCATCGAACCATTATCCGATGCATCTCCCTCAGGCATTATCCCAACTGCCGTCCCCGCACCATTTGAAGGAGGCTCGGCAATATATCCCGAATAGGGGCTATAAACCGTAAAGCTATAATCTACCTTTCCCGACTGCAATACGATATTAATCTGCCTTTCTGTAGCCCCCAACAGCCTCAGCTTGTTCTTAGCGTTTTCCAGCAAACTCGCTTCGCCATTCCTTTTCAAGAACAAAAGTTCTTGTTGTGCATTGGCTAAATCAGCGCTGTAAATCTCCATCAGCTTCTGCCCCTTCACAACCGGCTGATAATTATATTTCACGTAGAGCCGCTCAATTCTTCCACTAACCCGACTCGAGATACTGTTTAAATTGTTGGTATTGTAATTAACAATTCCTTTTGCGGCAATTGTAGCAAACCTGCTTCCATCCTGTGGCTTAACAGTTTCTATATCAGAAAGCACCACCTCATTAACAGGCTTAATCAACTTATTCAGGCTGTCGTTAGGTGTTGCATTCTTGATACTATGCACCTCTACCAGATCCATTTTACAAATCGGACAAACACCAGGTTCATTCCTTACAATCTGCGGATGCATCGGGCAAATAAACTTGGTAAGCTCCCGCTGACGCTTTTCTGCTTTAGGCTGGCAGGCAGACAGTATCAATATCCCAACCAGAAGCAGAGCATTTATCAAATTATCTTTCAATACCTTTTTCATAGTCGACAATCATTTGATAATACTTTCTAAGTTGTTCCAGATAATTCATCTGAGCCATGTTCAAAGCTTCCCAGCCATCAATCACGGAATTTAAATCCATCTTGTTTTCCTGGTAAGATAGCATCGATATATTCAGGTTCTTTTTTAATGCAGGCAGGATTTTATTCTCATAATTATTTAGCTGTTTCTGCATCGAAAGAATGTCGTTTTCCATCGATTTTGCCATTCCAAACATTTCAGATACCATGGCTTGCTTCTCCTGTTGCATGGCGATTATATCATACTTCATGGATTTAATCCCCGACTTATACATCTTGGAAGACCAGGGTGCAATCGGGATGGAAATCATTCCCATAATCGTAAACTGGCTGGGCATCATTGCAGAATAATTGGCCATATGGTCAAAGCGCAAGCGAAAATCAGGTTTCGCCTCTTGCTTCATTTGGTTAATGTTGACTTCCATTGCATGAATGTTATGCTGCATATGCAAAATATCGCTCCGGGTTTCGGCAAGATAGGCGGTATCCAGATTTGCGAGCGGATTAAAAGAAACACTATAATTAGTATCAACTTCCAAGGGGCTCTGAGGGTTTCTGTTCATTAGCGAGTTTAGTGCAATCTTCTTTGACCTGATCTCCGTTTCAGTCATCAGTACCATGTTCTCTGCCTCATACCTGCGGCCTTCCGCTTTAAAAGCCTGGTTTAACGAGCTTTGATTATATGGATAGCGAATCTCGGCCAGCTTTTTCATTGTTTGCATAATCTGCTGGCTTTCTTTTTGATACTTGATTTTCTTATTGGCAACCAGTAAATCAAAATACATGGACCTAGCCTTCGCCCGCAATTCATTAAAACGCTCGGTTTTACCCAAAAAATAGGTTTGTGATTGCGTTTTAAGGTACTCCTTTCTGGCTTTAAGCTTCGCTGGATTTGGAATATCCTGCTCTGCAGAAATCATCAGCGCCCCTTTATCACCCTCGCCAACCATATTCTGCCCCGGATAAGGAGTCATAAAAGTACCTGCCCCAATCATTGGAGCCATCCAGGCGCCGGCACCTTCCACTTTAGCATCTTCGCTTTTAATTCGGTTATCAAATGCCTTTAATGATGGATTGTTATTCTCTATTTCCTTGATAATCTGCTCTAGGCTCATTACTTGTTGGCCAGAAACATGAGCAACCGTCATCCCTAAAAGGAAGATCAATACAGCGCTCTTAAAACACACTCTACCTAACCCGCCCATCTTAATCTCTAATCTCCTATCTCTATTCTCTCTTCTCCACATTCCCAGCTCCAAACGCCCAACACCAAACTTCCTACTCATCACCCACCTCCAATCTTCCAAACTTGCGTAACTCATACTCTTTTGTCATTAAAAAAATCAGCGGTGTAACCAGTAAAATATGTGTAGACGATGTGAGTACCCCGCCAATCATAGGTAGTACAATTGGCTGCATCACATCGCTGCCAACGCCGGCTGACCACAACACCGGGATCAATCCAAAAAGTGCCACACAAACCGTCATAATTTTAGGGCGAAGGCGTTTTGCTGCACCGGCAATCACAAATTCACGTAGTTCTTCTTTGGTAATGGTTTCACTGGAATTACCCCGCAGAGCCACTAACTGCTTCATGGCATCGTTAAGGTAAATCACCATCACAACCCCCGTTTCCACCGCTATTCCAAACAAGGCAATAAATCCCACGGCAACAGCTACAGATAAGTTCACTCCCCAGAAATAAACCAGGTAAGCGCCACCAATAAGCGCAAAAGGAACGGTTATTAAGCTCAAAAATGCTTCGCGAAGGGATCTAAAAGCAAGGTAAAGCGATAAGAAGATTATCAGCAGAACCACTGGCAAGATATAGAGCAGGGTTTTCTCCCCTCTGATGAGATTTTCATACTGCCCACTCCATTCTACAAAATATCCATTTGGTAGCTTCAGATCATTGTTCAACTTCTTAATAGCTTCCTGAACTGTTGTTCCTAAATCTCGGTCGCGAACATTGAACATTACAGCACCGCGTAGAAGAGCGTTTTCGGATGTAATCATTGGCGGGCCGTCTACAAAACGAATCTCAGCAACTGAAGACAATGGAATAGTCCCCGCATCAGACGAATTCAGCGGAATACGTTTCAAACGATCAATACTGTTACGGTAGTCCTGCATCAAACGCAAATGAATATTGAATCGGCGCCGCCCCTCAATAGTACTGGCAAACGGGGTTCCGCCGATGGCTGTTTCAACCACGGAATTAACATCATCTACGGTTAAGCCATAGCGTTCCAATTGATCACGTTTAATATCAACTTCCAGGTATTTGCCACCTGTAACCGGCTCTACATATAAATCCTTAACCCCCTCAATCCCGTTTAAAAGTTTGTGTACCTTTTGAGATACCTGATCAATCTGCTTTAAATCCTGGCCGTAAACCTTAACTCCCACATCTGTACGAATACCGGTTGAAAGCATATTAATGCGATTAATTACTGGCTGCGTCCATCCGTTAACTACCCCCGGAATCTGCAGTTTTGCATCCAATTCGTTAATAATATCTTTCTTGGTAATGCCATCTCGCCACTCACTTTTGGGTTTTAGCTTAATGATCGTTTCAATCATGCTAATCGGCGAATTATCGGTTGCTGTATTTGCCCGCCCGGCCTTGCCTAAAACTTTATCAACTTCTGGTACCGACTTGATAATTTTATCCTGAACCTGTAAAATCCGTTTTACTTCCGAATTTGAAACATCAGGAAGAGTTACTGGCATAAACAAAATTGATTGCTCATCCAGAGGCGGCATAAACTCGCGCCCCATGCTCATCAACAATGGAATACTAATCAGGAGAGCAATTATGTTGATTCCCAGAGTTGTCTTGCGATGTTTAATACAAGCCCTGATAAGCGGTTCATAGATCTTCTCCATCTTGCGGTTAAGCGGATTCTCATTCTCAAGCCTAAACCTTCCCTTCATAAAAAAGGAAATTAAAACCGGGGCAAGCGTGACCACTAAAATGGCATCAATTACCAGAATAAACGTTTTTGTGTAAGCGAGGGGATGAAAAAGCTTTCCTTCCTGCCCGGTAAGTAAAAACACAGGCAAAAACGAAGCGATGATAATGACTGTGGAATAAAAAACGCCTCTTGAAACCTGTTTACAGGCTTTTTCAATAATCGAAAGCCGCTCTTCATTAGAAAGGCTAACGTAATCCTTCCTTTTAAATCTGTTCATAGCCACTGCCTCCTTTCCTTTCACTATTTAATTCCGCCTGCCTCATCGACAGATTTTTATAAGCGTTTTCGGCCATAATAATTCCGTTATCAACAATTACACCTATCGCCAGTGCAATGCCCGTAAGCGACATAATATTTGAGGAAATATCGAAGGCGTTTAAAACAATAAAGCTTGCGGCAATAGTTACTGGAATTTGAATGATGATGCTTACAGCACTGCGCCAATGCCACAGAAAAACAATTACAATCAGTGATACCACAATCATTTCTTCAATCAATGTTGTCTTTATGGATGATATGGATTCTTCAATAAGTTCGCCACGGTCGTAAACGAGGTTAAACTTCATTCCTTCCGGCAGGCCTTTGGTTACTTCCACCATTTTGGACTTAACCCGCTTAATTACCTCGTCGGCATTTTCGCCATAACGTAGCACTACAATTCCGCCCACAGCTTCGCCTTCTCCGTTATAATCAAAAATCCCGAGCCGGCTTTCCCCGGCCATCTGCACGGTTGCTATGTCTTTAATTTTAACCGGGATTGAGTTTTGGGTACGAATAGCCAGGTTTTCAATTTGTTCTATGGACTGCAAATACCCTGTGGTTTTAATGATATAGCCGATTCCGCTCATCTCAAACTTCCTGCCGCCAGCTTCATTATTGTTGGCGTTTACCGCCCGCATAACATCGGCTATGTCTAGTTTGAAATATGTTAGCCTATCGGGATTAACCGCAATTTGATACTGTTTCTGAAATCCGCCGAAAGAAGCGATCTCACTAACGCCGGATACATTCTGCAAAGCGAACTTGATATACCAGTCCTGCACGGCACGTTGCTCGCCAAGATCCATCCCGGGAGCCTCCAATGTATACCAAAGCACATGCCCAACGCCAGTTCCATCCGGCCCCATTGTGGGAGTTACGCCTTTGGGCAAAGCATTGCCGATAGAGTTCAACCGCTCCAGCACCCGCGACCGAGCCCAGTAAACATCTACATTATCTTCGAAAATGATGTAGATAAAGCTCATCCCGAACATCGAATTAGCCCTTACATATTTTACTTTGGGCAATCCCTGTAAGTTGGTAACCAGCGGATACGTTACCTGGTCTTCGATAATCTGTGGACTTCTACCCATCCACTCTGTGAATACAATCACCTGATTTTCTGACAAATCGGGTATGGCATCAATCTTATTTGTCTTTACAGCATAGATTCCCCAGGCAAATACTGCTGCTGCCAACAGTAAAACCAGGAATCTGTTGCGTAATGAAAATGCAATCAGCTTCTCAATCATGAGAATAAATTCTTAATAAAAAATGAAGATTTATTGTCCGCTCGTTGAAGTTTGAGAACGGAGAACTGAAGCCAGATTCAGCCTCAGGAAAATAGGGGATTTAATCAGATCCGAAATTGCCTGAAAAGAATGATCAGCGAATCGCTAACTGAAATAGACGGCGTGTAAGCACTGTCCTCATCTTCATCCTCATTGGAGGGAAGCCCCAGCCAATTCCGAACAAAGGTCAATACAAAAAGCACATCAAAAGAGGATTTCTCTTTTATCTGGCTTTTATTCTGTGTTGCTTCTGCCGTTTTTTGAATTGTTATCTTTTGATCGCTGCAACAAGGTTTCCCTTTATGTTTTGGATTAAAAGCGTGCTTGTCAGCTTTCACTGCCATTTTACAATCTGCTTTAGTGCCCAGGATAGAAACATCTTTTATTTTGCCACAGCACTTATGCAAAGAAATACTAATACCCGAAGCTGAAAGAGTTATCAGCAAGGCTATAGTTAATATACAATATTTCTTAAGCAGATTCATTTACATGGCAAATATACAAACTAGTAGAATTGAATAGTTATAAAATTTTTGTTAAAGTTTATATGATTTTGGGAGGGCCAAGGATTAGCCTTATAAATAAGGATTCACGATCTTTAGCTTTTTATCGATAATAAGATTATGTTGCATATCTTCCGAGTAGAGGATATTACATTCATTCTCAATGGCAGATGCTACGATTATAGCATCAAATACTTGAAAATTGTAACGACCGGCCAATTCTTCAGCCATCAGCAATGTAACATCGGTAAAATTGGCAATCTTACAGTTTAAAAAGACCCTGCGTACTAAATGCAGCAACTCAGCCTTTGGGAGCTTTAGAAGCCGTTTCGAAACATTTATGAATTCAGAGACTACTTGAGAAGCAATGAGAGGATTTTCGGCAAGAAGCAATTCACTGATTGAACGCTTCTCTTCATTTTCGCCATATAAGTAAATTAAAATATTAGTATCGAGGGCAATTTTATTAATCGAAGTCATTTGCCTCGTCGCGATTAAATTTAAAATTACTTAAATCAACTCGATTACTTTTGAATATCTCACGAATGGACTTTAGCCTTTCTTCTATTTTATCTCCATTCTCAGTTGTCTCCCCTATCTCAAATGCCAGCACCTCCACTTTTTTTCCAACTAAATCGTCCGGAAGTTTCAGTAGGTAAGTATTATTTTCAGGAATAATAATTTCACGTAACATATAATAAGCTCTATAATTCCGTGTCTTAAAAAAGTATTGATAGTATCATATGATACTATCAATAGTGTAAAGATACCAATATATAACTATAACATATACATCCTTCAATCCTTTGCCTTCCACACATTATTTTCCGGGTTATAATCCGGAAATACCTTGTCTGGATCTATTACTATTTTTTCAATCTCCTCTGTGGATGGATATAAAAATGTCCAACTTGTGTTTCTAGCCCAAATCTCAACTGGCAGGGTTACCCTGGATACTTTACCACTTTTGGTTTTAATTTCCATAATAACGGGCATTGGCATTTTCTCCAGGTTGGCAATACTGATTAAAGCACCATTCTTAGCATTGTTTTTCTCATAGTTTACGCCTAAAACCACCTGGTCAAGTTTCCAGTTATTTTGATACCAGCCGCGCCAAAACCAGTTGAGCTTTTCGCCTGCAACATTTTCCATCGTCCTGAAAAAATCTTCGGTACTAGGATGCTTATAAGCCCACCTTTCAATATAGGCTTTAAAAGCACGGTCAAACCGCTCGGGGCCAAGAATATGGTCTCGCAACATGGTCAATCCAAGTGCTGGCTTATAATACACCAGATAGCCTATGTTAGCTTCCTTCATATTATCCGGGCCTAAGCTCACCTGCTCCATGTTAGAAGACGTTAAAATTGCGCCCCAATGCTGCATATCCTTTTTCGGCTCTTTGTATTCGCCTTTATTAAAATCGTCGCCGGTTAACGTATTAATAAACGTATTAAGCCCTTCGTCCATCCAGGCATGCGCACGCTCATTACTTCCTACAATCATTGGAAACAATGTGTGCCCAAGTTCGTGGTCGGTTACATTCCAAAGAGCAGCACCTTTGTCCTTATAACTGCAGAAAACAATTCCCGGATACTCCATCCCACTTACATTAGTAGCAACATTAATGGCTGTGGGATAAGGATATTCAAACCACTTTTTAGAATTGTATTCCACAGATGCCTTTGCATATTCTGTAGACCTTCCCCAAGCTGCAGAGCCGCTACTTTCTACCGGATACGCCGAAATTGCCAGTGCATTTCTTCCACTTGGCAGATTCATTTTCGCAGCATCCACAATAAATGCGGCAGATGATGCCCAGGCAACATCTCTGGAATTATCTATCTTAAAATGCCATGTTAATTCTGATTTCCCGGTAGGCCGGGATGCAGGGTTAGTTACATCTTTCGCAGCTCTGATGGCTATTGCCTTATCGCTTTGGGATGCCTGCTGCCATAATTTTTGTTGTTCCATAGTGTATACTTCCTCTGGGTTTAAAAGCTCGCCAGAACATACAACAATATGGCTTGATGGAGCGGTTATACTCACATCAAAATTTCCATACTCGAGGTAAAACTCACTAGGCCCAGTATACGGAACCACATTCCAGCCTACAATATCATCGTATACAAAAACCCTTGGATACCACTGAGCTATTGCAAAAATTTTTCCATGCCTTGTGTCTTGAATTCCCATTCTGTCCGACCCATAATTTGGAGAAATAAATGAATAGTCTATACGGAGCTTTGCCTTACCACCTTTAGGCTTTATAGCGGATGGCAAAAACACCTGCATTTTGGTATCATTGACTTCATATTTTAACTCGGTTTCAGAATCTTCATTAACAAGCTTAATCGATTTGATTTTAAAGCCCGCATCAAAAACTTGCCCTTTCCCCCCGTTCCTGCTGCCAGAAAGCGGTACAATTGCTGTTCCCCGCGAATCCTGCCTGAAAAGGTTCTGGTCCATCTGCATCCACAAAAACTCAAGCTCTTCCGGGCTATTATTGGTATAGGTTAAATATTCATAGCCGGATATTTCGTTTGTTGTTTCATTGAGGCGCACGGCGATCTGGTAATCCGCCCGATTTTGCCAGTAAAGAGGTCCGGGCTTCCCGCTCGATGTGCGGTAATTATCGGGTGTCCTTCTATAGAAATTTTGAGAGAACGCTTCGGTATAATTATAAACGCTGGTAAGCTGTCCTTTACTTGTAGAACTTTGTTGCTGCCCTTTTGCAACATTAAAAAAAATTAAAGCCAGCATTATACCGGCCCACGCACCATATCTTCTCATATTCCTAGCTGCTAACAGTTACGGGATTATCGCAATCCGGTTTCTTGTTTTTAAAATTATTCTTGAATTATTTAACAAGCTTTTGAAAGGCCTCCGGGTCAAATCCTAAAACAATTTGATCATTATTTTCCAATATCGGGCGCTTAATTACACTGGTTTTATCTTGCATTAATTTAAAGGCAGCATGTTCAGAATCGATTGAGCTTTGAATGGCAGGATCAAGCTTTTTCCAGGTGGTACCACGTTTGTTGATCAAGGGTTCGTACCCTACTTTGCCAGACCACTCCCTTAATTTATCTTCCGAAACCCCTAACTTTTTATAATCGTGAAATTCATATTTCACATTATTTTCTTCCAACCAGGTTAGGGCTTTCTTTACCGTATCGCAATTCTTAATTCCGTAAACTTTCATCCGTATACATTCCTTTAAATAATAATAGCATTACCATCATATTAGAATAACAGCGCTTTATTAAAAACAAACTTATAAAAAATTGCCCTCATGATTTTTATTTGAAGGTAAAAAGCCCCTTTCAAACATAAAAAATCATCAATTTCGGGTACTCATGGATATTTTGCGGCAACATGCAAGAATATTCCCTCCCCTTAGAAGCATGTAGCGCTTTGTAAATTAATTATTAAAAACTGATAATCTTGTCATTAAGAGCAGGTACTAAGTGTAAATGTTTTATAATTTCGCATAATTTTACAGCATCACAAATTTGGATAAAACGTCTATGGATAGACCTAAAAAAGTAATGGTAACGGGCTGCTTTGATTTGCTGCACAGCGGACATGTTGCCTTTTTAAAAGAAGCTTCAAAATTAGGCGAAGTGTATGTTTGCATTGGCAACGATGCTAATGTTTTTCAGTTAAAAGGAAGATACCCGGTAAACCCAGAAGCTGAACGCCGTTATATGATTGAAGCTCTATCAGGAGTTAAAGAGTGCAGGGTTAACAAAGGCTTCGGAATTATTGATTTTCTTGAAGAAATAGAAGAAATTAAACCTGATGTTTTCTTGGTGAATGAAGATGGTGCAACTCCGGCAAAAGCCGAAATTTGCAAGACCAAAAGCATTGAATATCAGGTATTGCAACGCATCCCTCATGATAACTTGCCACCCCGCTCTACCACTACACTAAGAACCGAGTGTTTAATACCCTTCAGAATTGACTTGGCAGGCGGATGGCTTGACCAACCTTTTGTGTCTAAATATTATCCAGGCCCGGTTTTAACAATTTCTATCGAGCCAACTATCGAATTCAATAACCGCAGTGGGATGTCATCAAGCACCCGCAATAAGGCGATTGAATTATGGCGCACAGAAATTCCTACCGGGGATAGAGAGAAACTGGCAAAAATCCTGTTCACTTATGAAAACCCTCCGGGAACCAAGGAAGTTGCAGGCTCGCAAGATGCCCTTGGTATTGTGTTACCAGGATTAAATAAGCTGAGTTATAATGGCAATTACTGGCCTGATAAAATCGAGTCTGTACATGATGAAAGTGTACTTGATTGGATTGAATCACACTTATACCTTGTTACTTTAGGGCCGCGTACTTCAAGCTATTCAGTGTTAGATGACACCCATATTAACGAAGCTGGAGCTAAGGCATTAGCAGACGCTGCTGAAAGTTGCTGGAATGCAGTCTTGGCAAAGGATGTAACCGCTTTTGGAAAGTCTTTTAGAGAATCCTTTGAAGCGCAAATTGCAATGTTTCCCAACATGGTTTCTAAAGAAATTTTTGACCAGATTGAGCTTTATAAAGATCAGGCAGCGGGCTGGAAACTTAGCGGTGCAGGCGGTGGCGGATACTTGATATTTGTATCTGATAAGCCTATCCAAAATGCAATCCGGATTAAAATAAGAAGAAGAGATTCTATATAATGCAAAAGGGCTTTTCAGCCCTTTTGTTATTTAATTTCCGCCGCTTTTTCCAGCAACATCATCATTCTGAATTCCTCGCCGATTCTTTTTAATTTCTCCATTCAACTTTCCAAACTTATAAGTGAAGTTGAAATTGAAGTTTCGGTAATAATTCTGGAATCTTTCTGATTGGATAAACTGCTCAGAACTTGTCTCATTTCTCCAATTTCTATATTTCTGAAAAGGATTACTAACAGAAGCGGAAAAAGATGCTTTCTTTTTCAAAAACTCCTTTGACAAACTCGCAGAGGTGTAGTAATATGGATTAGATTGCCCTTGTAAAGTAATCCATGCACTATAGAAACCACCGTTCATTCCCGCGCGCCAGTCATTTTTAAATTTATACCCGAAATAAGCATAGATATTGCCCTGCATGCCGTCGTTCTCTATTTTCTTGTTGTCGATATTCCCTTCCATCAATACATAAGAGAGCCTTCCGTTAACGTTAATGTTGAAATTCTTGACAATATCCTGGTTTGTATTAATGTTAAACCCAAAGTTTTTATTTTTGCCAATATTTTCGAAAGTAGCCCTTCCAACGCCATCAACTCCAACGCGGTTTACATATTGAATGGTATTGTTTGCGAAAGAATAGCTTAAACCAGTATTAATAGTGCCTTTCTTAAAAATGCTATAGCTCAAGTCGAAATTATGATTTAGCACTGGTTTTAGATCCTTATTTCCTGATTGGGTAAATTTGTCATTAAATTGCTCTACATATGGATTCAACTCCCAAATACTTGGACGCTGAATACGTTGTGTATAACCTAAATTCAAACTGCTGCTCTTTTTAAACTTTCTTTGTATAGAAACGGATGGGATAAAATTACTGTAATCTGTTTTCAGGGGAGTATTTAGCGATTCGAAAAATGCGTCAACTTCCGTATGCTCTAGTCGTAAACCGCCTTTAAAACCCCAATCCTTTAATTTAAGCTGGTAAGAATTGTAGAAGCTGTATACATTTTGATTGTAATCAAACTTGTTGGACCTACTAGCATCAATAGTGTAAGGACTATCCTTCGTTTCACCTGCATAAGTACCATATTGATAGTCACTAAAGTTATCCCTCAATATCAATTTAAAGCCCCCCTCAATATTTATTTTCTTAACAGGATGTAGGTAATCAAGCTGGATAGTTTGCTCATTAGTTCCGGAAGTATTGTCCTGCCCATAATTTTCCGAGTCGTTAGAAGAGAAAAAATCCGCATAATTATCCTCTGCCCCCCGGTTAAACTTGTAGGAAGCTGTTAATAATTGCTCCTTATTCCGTTTAAAACCTAGCTGATAATTCAAGCCTAACTCATAACCACCCCAATCGTAACCACCTAAATTGAAAATATTATAGCTTTGGCTACTTGGGAAGGTATTAGGATTACTTTCGTTGAGATGTTGAATGTTATCGCGGTTTCCCTCTCCATAATTATAGCCAAACTCTGCCGTGAGCAAGTTTAACGTATCAATTTCATAACTGATTTCAGCATTCGAATAGAAATGTTTTCCATTATTTTTACGATTCCCATCCGTTGATAAAAACGTTGGTGCCGCAGAACTGCTTCCAGAGGGTAATGTTGTTCTGGACATCGAAAAAGTTGTTTGAGGAATGTCCCTCATGTTCCCTCCTAAGTAGGACGTCAAGCCAAACTTCTTGCCTTTAACCGTAAGCTGTCCATTTGTTCCCGGGCCATAAGGGAAATTATATCTTCCGGTTATTGAGCCATTATAACCCTGATCAATCTTTTTTGTAGTGATTATATTAATAATACCCGCTAAGCCTTCACCATCATATTTTGCCGGCGGGGTTGTTATTACCTCAATCCGCTGAATATTGCTGGCAGGCATACTTTTAAAAACGTCTTTGGGGCTACGGGCTACTAAGGAAGAAGGCCTGCCATTTATCAAAACCTTATAACTTGAACTTCCCTTCACTTGTATATTATCGTCCGCATCAATTGTTACCAAGGGTACCTTCCTTAACATATCAAGCACATTATTCACTTTGCTTTCAGGATCAGCCTGCACATCATAAGCAATCCGGTCGACTTCTTGCTTAAAAACAGGCCTATCAGCGGTGATATTTACCTCTTTTAATTGATTGTTAGATGCAGCAAGGGCGATCGTGCCAAGGTTGATTTCTGAAGTAGCAACACTTGAATCTATAGGAATTATAGACGTTTTGTACCCGACGGAAATTAAGCTCAGTTTATAAGTGCCAGATGCAATGTTTACAAAGTTGAAATTTCCTTTGGCAGAGGTCAGGACAGTTTTTACTGGCTTATTATCCGTCGTCTTCAGAGCGACAGTTACAAAGTCAAGGGCTTTTTTGCTTGCCGAATCGATTACTGTTCCTTTAATGGAATAAGTTTTTTGCTGTCCATAGCAGATGGTAGTCACAAAGAATAATAAGAAGCTTAGAATTCCTTGCTGGTAGTTAGGTTTCATTTGATTAAGGGTTTAGTTCTTAAGGTTAAATAATTAGACGCATCTCCAATTACTTCGTTACAAAACTAACCCGAAACTAATATCTATATTGTTAAAAAATGTTATTTTTAATTAAACCTTCCTACTTATTATATCTGGTCATAGTTAGCTCCGGTCCTGCTGTAACAAAACTTTCAATTATCTCAACCGAACGATCAATTAATGCTGGAAGTTCGGGTTGTTCATCGTCATCAAAGCCACTTAAAACATAATCAACCTGCCTGCCCTTTGGATAATTGTCGCCGATGCCAAAGCGCAAACGAGGATAGTTTTGGCCTCCCACCAGGCTTTCGATGCTTTTTAATCCGTTGTGCCCTGCATTTCCTCCTTTGGTTTTCAAGCGAATCGCTCCGAATGGAATTGCAAGGTCATCCACAATAACCAAAATATTCTCAGCTGAAATTTTAAGCTCATGCATCCAATAATTGACAGCCTTGCCACTTAAATTCATGTAAGTCGTTGGTTTTATAACATAAAGCTTTTTTCCCTTATGTGAAAGTTCGGTATAATATGCCAGCCGCAAATTAGAGAACGTTACTCCTGCCTTTTTTGCAAGTGCATCGGCAACCATAAAACCAATATTATGCCTTGTGTCTATATATTCAGGGCCAATATTCCCTAACCCAACTATAAGGTATTTCATGCCGCAAAGGTAGTACGATTTTTAAATTCGGAATTATAATTTCCGCCTTGTGAAAAGGAAAATCCTTAAACAACAAAAGCAGCACAGGAAACCTGTACTGCTTTCAAATTCATAAAATCCTTAGATTATTTACCTTTTGCAGCCTCTTGCTCTGCTTGACGTAGAGCACGTGAAGTAGTTACTGATACAATTGTATCTTCAGGAGTGTTAGTAATGTCAAATTTCTCGAATTTCAAATCACGTACACGTACTGATTTACCAACTTCCAATGGCTCAATGCTAACTTCAACGTATTGTGGAAGATCTTGAGGAAGTGCTTTAACACGTAGTTTACGTAATTTGTGCACCAATTTACCCCCCATTTTAACGCCTGGAGAAGTTCCAGTCAATTTTACAGGGATAGCCATGGTAAGTGGCTTAGCATTATCCAATTGGAAAAAGTCAACGTGTAAAATTTGTTCGTTTAATGGATGGAATTGAGCATCCTGAACAATAGCTGTAGCTTTTACACCTTCAACATCTATCTCAACAAAGTGAACGTCTGCACTGTAGATAATAGGCTTTAAAGCCGCAATGTCAACTGCGAAGTGAACTTGCTCTTTTCCACCGTATAATACAGCAGGAATTTTACCTTCATAACGCAGCTCTTTAGCATCGCGTTTCCCTACGTTCTGTCTTTTAGAACCGCTAATGGCGATAGTTTTCATCTTAAAAAAATATAATAGTTAAAAAATATATTACTAATCAAAAAGCAGATTAATCCACTTTAAATAAATCACTAATAGAACCGTGCTCGTTCACATTAGCAATAGCTTTCGAAAACAAATCCGCAGTTGAGAGCACCTTAATCTTAGGCGATTCGTGTTTTAGAGGAATAGTATCTGTTACGATGAGTTCCGTTAAAACTGAATGCTCTATTGTCTCGTAAGCTTTACCGGATAATACCGGATGCGTACAAACCGCCCGTACAGTATTCGCGCCATGTTGCATAATTAAATCAGCAGCTTTAGCCAGCGTTCCGGCTGTGTCGCAAATATCGTCGATTAAAACAATGTCCTTGCCAGTAACATCTCCGATGATAGACATTGATTCAATTTCATTTGCACGCTTTCTTCGTTTATCACAAATTACAACTTCCGCATTAAAGAACTTAGCAAAAGTACGGGCCCTGTAAGAACCACCCATGTCAGGCGACGCGATAGTTAAATTTGGAAGGTTAAGGCTTTTAATATAAGGGACAAAGATTACTGAAGCGTCCAGATGGTCTACCGGAATATCAAAAAAACCTTGAATTTGCGCAGCATGCAAATCCATCGTCATAATACGGTTTGCACCAGAAGCTGTAATCAGGTTTGCGAATAACTTTGCCCCAATAGCAACACGTGGCTTGTCTTTCCTGTCCTGCCTTGCCATCCCAAAGTAAGGCACTACCACTGTTATATAATGCGCCGAAGCACGTTTCGCGGCATCAGTTAAAAGTAATAACTCAATTAAGTTATCATAAGGCTGATTAGTGGACTGGATTAAGAAAACATCGCTTCCGCGCACTGATTCATTAAAAGAAGGCTGAAACTCGCCATCGCTAAAACGGGATGTAACAACATCTCCCAATTCTCTTCCGTAAGCTTTAGCTATTTTTGCTGCAAGAGCCGTAGAGCCGGAACCGGCAAATAACTTAACAGGATTAAACTGCTGTGGCATACCTTGTTATGATTGAACTGTTCTAAAACAAGAATCGGATTGTGGAATTCACAACCCGATTCAGTTTAATTTTATCGTTGCCCGACCAGGATTCGAACCTAGACAAACGGTACCAAAAACCGTCGTACTACCGTTATACTATCGGGCAATCTCCTCGTCGTAAGCGTCCTTCCGATTCGGTGTGCAAATATAGAACGATAAAATATAATCTGCAAAATATTTTTTAAAATTCCCCTAAGTCCCTGATTCAATGCTTAAAATATGTTAAAGCGCATTTCCGACGATTGCTAATTAAATACTAATCGCTATTTTCGGCATCAATTAAACTTAGGGTTTTACCTAATAAAGTTATGAATTACACAAAAACCAACAATCTTTTAGGCTGGCTTTGCTTTCTGATTGCCACAATTACCTACACCTTAACCCTCGAACCTACAGCTAGTTTTTGGGATTGCGGCGAGTTCATCGCGTCTGCATATAAACTTCAGATTGTACACCAGCCAGGCGCTCCCCTGTTCCTGATGATTGCAAAAATATTTTCATTACTTGCCGGAGGCGATAAGTCTAAAGTTGCCTTTTGGATGAATATGAGCTCCGCACTTGCAAGTGCTGCTACTATCTTATTTCTCTTTTGGACGATCACAGCCCTTGCCCGCAAAGTTCTTGTCAAGGCTGGAGAAGAAATCACATCTTCTAAGTTAATTGTAATTATGGGTAGTGGTGTTGTTGGTGCCCTTGCCTATACTTTTTCTGATACTTTTTGGTTTTCTGCCGTGGAAGCAGAAGTTTATGCCCTTTCATCATTATGTACAGCTATAGTTTTTTGGGCTATTTTAAAGTGGGACCACCACGCAGATGAAAAAGGCGCAGATAGATGGATTGTATTTATTGCGTACATCATGGGGCTCTCCATCGGCGTGCACTTATTAAATTTATTGGTTATTCCCGCCATTGCCCTAATATATTATTTCAGGCGTTCCAAAAAAGTAACGAGCAAAGGCACTTTAAGCGCTCTTATTATTGGTATCATTATCTTAGGTGTAATTCAATATGGTATTATCCAATATGTAGTAAAATTTGCCGCCTTTTTTGACCTGTTCTTTGTAAATACCATTGGACTTGGCTTTGGAACCGGAGTTGTTGTTTTCGCCATACTACTGGTTGGTGGTTTAACTTATGGTATACTTTATTCCATCAAAAACGCTAAACCGATTCTCAATCTTGCATTAATCTGCACAACGTTTATTTTAATCGGCTATAGCTCTTTTGCAATGATAGTGATTCGTGCAAAAGCCGACCCTACTTTAAATAATAGCGACCCGGAAAACGTATTTGCCTTATTAAGTTATCTTAACCGTGAACAATACGGCGACCGTCCTCTTTTATACGGAGAATATTTTGATTCTCAGCCAATTGAAAACAAAGAAATTGGCAATATATACCGTCAGGGGAAGGATAAATATGAAGTTGCCGGCAAGAAATACGAAACCATTTACGACCGCAATACTCTATTACCGAGAATGTACAGCAGAAGCCCGCAACATGTTGGCTTTTACCGGGAGTGGATGAGGATACCGGAAGGGCAGTCTCCTAACTTCTCCGAAAATCTGGGCTTCCTGTTTTCTTATCAAACGGGCTTTATGTATGCCAGATATTTCCTTTGGAACTTCGCAGGCAGGCAAAACGATGACCAGGGGCATGGCAATCATACTTCAGGCAACTGGATCAGTGGAATTAAACCGATCGATGCCTGGCGCTTGGGCTCGCAGGACCACCTTCCTCCAAGCATTAAGGAAAACAATGCCTACAACCGTTACTATTTCCTTCCATTAATAATTGGATTAATCGGTGCATTCTGGCACTTCAAACGCAACCAGAAAGATGCAGGTGTTGTTGGATTATTGTTCTTCTTTACCGGAATTGCAATTGTTCTTTACCTTAATCAAAATCCTTTGCAGCCACGCGAACGTGATTACGCATATGCAGGTTCTTTCTATGCCTTTGCAATATGGATTGGATTAGGGGTAGCAGCCATTGCTGAATGGCTAAAACCGAAACTGTCTGCTTCTACTGGCGGAGTGCTTGCAACGGTA
>CBIHNR010000060.1:0-26736 GCA_966211215.1 uncultured Pedobacter sp. | reverse complement strand
CCCTGAATAAGATGTCGATGGCTTCGTCAGAGCCATTCCCTAAGAAAATATTTTGAGGAGGAACGCCTTTAATTTCGCTTAAACGCTGTTTCACCTTCCACTGTAGCGGATCAGGGTAACGGTTATATTGGGTCTCGATAGGGGAGCCGTAGCTGTTTTCGTTGGCATCTAAAAAAATAGAAGCCTCTCCCTTAAATTCATCACGAGCAGATGAATAGGGAACCAGATTTTTGATGTTCTCCCTTAACAAGCTCCCAACGCCCCTGAAAGGGGAGTTACCGGTTTGTGTACTATATATTTGTGTATTATTATCTTTTGTTTCCATAATGCTCTTTACTCCTTAATCGAAGTTCGCACAGTATTTTATAATATCTTATTTTAAAGTATCAGCGGGCTGAAGGGTTCTTACAGTCACCGCATTCTTATGTGCATGCAATCCTTCAAGTTCTGCCAGTACCTCAACAGTATTTCCAATATTATTAATACCCTCAGGTGTAATGTATTGGAAGGTGATCTTTTTCACAAAAGAATCAACAGAAACGCCAGAATAAGAACGGGCATAAGCACTTGTTGGAAGTGTATGATTAGTTCCAGAAGCGTAGTCACCGGCGCTTTCAGGAGTTAAATTTCCTAAAAACACAGATCCTGCATTGCTGATCTTTCCGGTAATATCCTGCCATTTTTCCGTGGCCAGGATCAAGTGCTCAGGAGCGTACTCATTACTGAAATCCATTGCCTGACTAAGATCTAACGCAATAACTGCATAAGAATTTTCAATCGCCTTTGCTGCAATATCTTTTCTTGGAAGAACGTCCAATTGTTTTTCAAGTTCCTTAATGGTTTGTTCAACAATAGCCGAAGATGTTGCAACCAACACAGCTTGCGAATCTACCCCATGCTCAGCCTGTGCCAGCAAATCTGCCGCAACAAAAGCCGGATTAGAACTCTCATCGGCAATAACCAAAACTTCAGATGGCCCCGCAGGCATATCAATAGCCGTTTGGGTAGTCGATTGAATAATCGTTTTAGCCTTAGTAACGTATTGGTTTCCGGGGCCGAAGATTTTATCCACCTTGGTTATGCTTTCCGTACCGTAAGCCATTGCGGCAACAGCTTGTGCACCACCTACCAAATAAACGCGTTCAACGCCCAATAATTGGGCGACATAAGCGATATAACAGTTAATGGAACCATCTTTTTGAGGAGGCGAACAAACCACAATTTCCTTGCTGCCTGCGATTTTAGCAGGTATACCCAGCATTAAAAAAGTACTCGGTAAAACAGCAGTTCCGCCAGGAATATATAAGCCAACTTTTTCGATAGCGCGAACCTCACGCCAGCAGGTGACGCCGGGCATGGTTTCTACTTTATCTTCTGTTTTTAATTGAGACTGGTGAAACTTGTAGATATTTTGGTAGGCCGTTTCTATTGCAAGTTTTTGCTCTTCGCCGATAGCGGAGGCTATCTGGCTGATTTCCTCTTTGTTGAGGTAAAGGCGGTTTAATTTAACTTTATCAAATTGCTCTGCAAATTCAATTAAAGCAGCATCACCCTTGGATCTAACAGCAGAAATAATCGATTCCACACGCTCGCCGATAGTATTACTTTCATCCGCATTTCGTGAAACCAATTCTTTAATGTCTGCTTTACTTAATTCTTTGTAGTTATAAGTCTTAAGCATGATTTAGTTTGGAGTTGGGAACTGGAAGTTTGGAGCTGCTTTCAACTCCAAACTCCAAGCTCTTGACCTATAATATAATCTTCTCGATTGGCATTACCACAATTCCCTGGGCACCAGCAGCTTTAAGCTGACTAATTCTGCTCCAGAAATCTTTCTCAGGAATTACGGTGTGGATGGCTACCCAGCCTTCTTCTGCCAATGGAACTACTGTAGGGCTTTTAATTCCAGGAAGCAGGGATTTTATTTCGTCTACCTGGCTTTTTTCTGCGTTAAGCACTACGTATTTTGTTTCTTTAGCTCTTAAAACAGATTGAATACGTTGTATCAATTCAACAATAAGAGGGTTCTCTTCCTCGCCTTTACGGCCAATAAGAACGGCTTCTGAGTGTAACACATCGCCAAAAGGCTTTAATCCGTTGCTTTTTAAAGTTCCACCTGTTGATACTAAATCGCAAATAGCGTCACTTAAACCCAAGCCCGGAGAAATTTCTACAGAACCAGAAATTGTTCTGATTTCAGATTCAACGTTATTTTCTTTTAAGAATTTCTTTAGGATGTTAGGATAAGAAGTAGCGATTGCTTTGCCGTTAAGGTCGGCAAGGGTTTCAATTTCGCCTTTGTTTGGAATAGCCAGTTTTAAAGAACATTTTCCAAATCCTAATTTTTGAAGGTAAGCTACTTCAACCTCAGTTTCGCAGATTACATTTTCGCCAACAATTCCTAGATCAGCAATTCCGTCCTGCACATACTCAGGGATATCGTCATCACGAAGGAAAAGAATTTCTAAAGGAAAGTTAGATACTGGAGAGATAAGGGAGCTTTTGTAGTTTTCGAAACTTAAACCGCAGTTTTTAAGAAGCTCAACAGATTTTTCGTTTAATCTACCCGATTTCTGGATAGCTATTTTGAGTGTTTTCAATGTCTAAAATTTTATAATCAGGCCAACAAAAATATTTCGGGGTATCAGTTTCACGTAGAAACATACTAATTCAATCTATCGCCACAGGCGATGATGGAAATGTATGTGATGTGTGAATACTAATGTCATATTTGTCGTACCTGATTAACAGGGAGCCGCAAATATACGCATCCATCTTAGAAATAAAAACCCTTTTTGAATTAGGATTTTATAGGGGGCATAGACTTACTGTTCGCTTGTACTGACCCCTGTGAAAAGCCGGCTACTCAGTTGTTCCTTAATTCATTAGTTCATGTTAAGTTCTTGTTAACCCTTTCTTTACCTGTTCTTCGGCCCGGAGGAGAAGATTAGGTAACCAAGAGGAGAAGAAGAGGTTAACAAGAGGTAAAGAAAACCTATTTGTCTGTCTCGTCCTGTGACAAAAGATTTCCAACTGCCGCCATTAGATTTACTCACTCATAGCTTTTGAGCTCGATGTCTAATCGATACTTTCTTTGTAGTACACTTGTAAATAGTTAATTATATCGCAGAAATTTATCATAAATAAAAAGTAATAAGTAACATATAGAGCCTCAGATGTTTTATTGAGGCAAAGGGCGAAACTTCGAATGAGTAGTGGTGAGGCCACAATATCAAAATGTTACGCTTCATTTAGCTCACCTTTCAATGAAAAACGGATTGATAAAAATATTAACGATCGTCTTTGGACTATACCTTCTGCTGTGTGGGCTGCTTTATTTTTTTCAAGAAAAACTAATTTTCTTTCCTCAGAAATTGGATAAAAGCTATCGATTTGGTTTTGGCCAAAAATTTGAAGAAGTTAATATTCGATCTGGTGACGGCAAAATTCTGAGCGGACTTTTATTGAAAGCCGACAGCACTAAAGGATTAATTTTTTACTTGCATGGAAATGCAGGGTCTTTAAGTTCCTGGGGAGAAGTTGCCAAGATATATACTGATTTAAATTATGACGTTTTCATTATTGATTACAGAGGATATGGAAAAAGTGAAGGTGAAATTTCAGGCGAGAAGCAACTGTTTCAAGACAATCAAATTGCCTATAATGAGGTAAAGAAAAGATACAACGAAAACAAAATAATTATTCTAGGTTATTCTATTGGGACTGGGCTTGCTTCAAAACTTGCTTCCGACAACAATCCGAGATTATTGATTTTACAAGCCCCATACTATAGTCTCAGCGATATGATGCGTCGCACATATCCATTCGTTCCCTTGTTTATCCTTAAATATAAGTTTGCAACAAATGAGTATTTAAAGAGCTGTGGAATGCCTGTTATAGTTTTTCACGGGAATCAAGACGAAGTAGTTTATTACGGTTCCTCACTCAAATTGAGGAAAGAGTTTAAACCTCAAGACACTTTAATAACGTTGAACGGGCAGGGGCATAATGGAATGACGGATAATGATGATTATAAGAGGGAAATAAAAAATATATTGACAAGACAAAAAGAGAACCGATATCTGCCGGTTAAAAGGTATAGATAACTAATACTACCTTTGCGCCGATGTATGATGCT
Source organism: uncultured Pedobacter sp. (assembly GCA_966211215.1). Lineage (GTDB taxonomy): Bacteria > Bacteroidota > Bacteroidia > Sphingobacteriales > Sphingobacteriaceae > Desertivirga. Next base: position 22,598 of record CBIHNR010000060.1, on the reverse strand, counting down.
ATTATAATAGGCGGTGGCGCTTGCGGCCTCATGTGTGCTGTTCAAGCCGGGTACCTGGGAAAGAAAGTTTTGATTTTGGAAAAGACAGATAAACCGGGAGCAAAAATTCTTATATCAGGCGGCGGCCGCTGCAACTACACTAATATATATGCATCGCCAGTCAACTTTATTTCAGAGAATGAGCATTTCTGCAAGTCGGCTTTTTCACAATGGACGGTTGAAGATACTATCAGTTTCTTTGAAACCTATGGAATACAGGGACAGGAAAAAACTTTAGGGCAATTATTCCCGGTAACGAATAAAGCCAAAGATATAGTAGACGTTTTTGTGGGCTTATGTAATGATTTAGGCCAGGATATACGTTGTAATGCAGAAGTGAAATCGGTAACAAAAACAAATTCAGGCTTTATTGTAGGCTACGCACGGAACGGGTCAATTAAAGAAATAAAAGCAAGCAATGTCGTAATAGCATCTGGCGGCTTGCCCATTCCTAAAATGGGGGCTACAGATTTCGGCTTAAAAGTTGCCCGGCAGTTCGGGCTAAAAGTTACCAAAACAGCGCCTGCTCTGGTGCCATTAACAGTTACCGGCAAAGATGCTGAGTGGTTTGCCAGTTTATCGGGCAATAGTATTTTTTGCCGGGTTAGTAATGATAAAATCAGTTTTGAAGAAAACATCCTCTTTACGCACTGGGGATTAAGCGGCCCCGCTATTCTGCAAATTTCGAGCTATTGGAAGCCCGGAGAGGAGATTGTAATTGATATGTTGCCCAATCAGTCGGTCATGGATTTACTGGAGGCTGAGCGTTTAAATCATGGCAAGAAATTACTGCTAAACTTTCTGGGAGGCTTATATACTAAGAAATTTGCCGAGGCGCTTGCCAAGTATCTTCCGGTAGATAAAAACATAGCATCACTTACCAAAGATGAGCTTCTTAAAATAGAATCATTTATTCATGAATTTAAGCTAAAACCTGCTGGCGACAAAGGCTACGATAAAGCCGAAGTTATGCGGGGAGGGGTTGCTACGGATGAGCTTTCGTCTAAGACATTGGAGGCTAAAAAAGTTCCATGCTTGTTTTTTGGTGGCGAATGTGTAGATGTTACGGGCTGGTTGGGAGGCTACAACTTTCAATGGGCTTGGGCAAGTGGCTTTGTCATAGCCCAGAATATATAGCCGAAACTATAGGATGGCTCTGTTTGTTAACTTGGTATGAACTTGAAATTTATAAATGCTTCATGCTTAGTTCTAATCAGCTCCCTGCTTTTAAGTTGCCAGGCCATTAAGCGAGATAGTGAAGTTACCAGGTTAGATGGACAGCAATGGAAGTTGGTTTCCATTAAGCACAGGCCCGTTAATAATAATGGAAATGCATATCTGGAATTCAGCACTAAGCTTGAAGTTCAAGGCAAGGCCTTTTGCAACTCAATAAAAGGCGAATATGAATTGATGGGAAAAGATCAGCTTACCTTTTCCGATTTAGTCTCAACCAAGATGTACTGCGAAGGCGTAATGAATTTGGAAAATGAGATGGTTACCAATTTGCAAAACGTTAAACGATATTCTATTAAGAACGGAATGCTTTATTTGCATAGTACTGATGGCCTTCTGTTAGTCTTTAAAAAGTAAGTAACAAAGTTCCTGCGATACTTTTCCTAAATCCCCGTGATTTTTTATTGAATCTGTAAAAAAGGCATTAGCTAGTTTATAGTGTCAGCGTTTATTAATTGTATTTCAGCTTGTTTATTGTTAAAAATGGCTTTAAATATTACATATACGTAGGTTTTGGCGTGTTTTTTATGAAAAATATGATCTATGTCATATTATTTGTGGTGTTTCTGGCTTAAAGTGTTAAAAAAATATTACTTAAATCATGTTTTGTTCTTGCATTTGTAAATATTAGCTGTATATTTGTTTATGCAAATGTCGATCGGGTGTTAAGAGGTCGCAAGTTTCTTCCCACTCGATTGTTTTGTGCTCTAATTGCTTAAAATGTATCTGAAATTAACGGGGTTGTGATAGGTCCAGGTTAATTTGAAAGGTTAGTTCATAAGCATTCTTGTTTGTAAGTGTCTTGTTTGTATAGCGGCGAATAAGGCAGTTTAAAAGTTCTTGTTTAATACCTTATCTGTATAGCGGCGGATAAGGTATTTTTTTTGCTAGGAAACCATTATAAGAGTTCACTTTTTCCTCACTTGTCCAATTTCTTGCTTGATCCGAATTGCACTTAAGGGATTTATTGGATTAAGCCAAAAAGTTGGGGAGGAACATATTTTTATTCAAATAGGTCACTTTGTTATTCTCGAGTAATCCGCTTAAAAAAGTAAAATATAGTGATGAGATCGGGCGCAATAAGAGTAAGCGCTTTGTCATCCCGACCTAAGGAGGGATCTTAAAGCGTATTACATAGCAAACTGTATAGGATCTCTCCTCTCGTCGAGATGACAAAATGCCGATTTGCAATCGCCTTAAATAAGCAATATAAAAAGTGGTCCAGTATATTTTATTAGCCATTTTATACAGATATCAGCTTTACCCAGGAGGATATCATAACTAACTTCTAATAAACGTGTGTATCCTTCAAAACCTGTTTCTGATTTTCGTTAACGCCTAATTTTTTAACCGGCTTTACAGATTTTACACTTTTAATATTGCTATTCACACTCAAAATATACAGTTTTTGAAGGAATTTTACGTTCTGGATTAATGTTTTTAGTTTTAAATGTACAAACTCAATTATCCTATGAAATATTTTTCCTTGCAGTTGATTTTTTCCCTGCTCATCTCATCACTTTACGCACAGAAAACCATTCACAATCCGGCATTTTCGTCAAGAAACTCGCGAATTCTTGAAATCGAAAAGATTGTGAGTAGTGATACTGCTACTGTATTCTATTTTAAAGCCTATTTCGAGCCGGGAAATTGGTTGAAAATTAATAAAGGTAGTTTTATCCTGGCAGATAACAGTAGTGAGAAGTTGATTGTAAAAGCTGCTACAGGCATTCAATTAGATGACCGCTTTGTGTTACCAGCTACAGGCGAAACAGCCTTCAGTTTAACTTTTCCTGCGGTGGGCGCATCCGCTAAAAAGGTCGATTTTATTGAAAGCGAGTGTGATGCTTGCTTCAAGATATATGATATAGAGCTTACGCCTATCAAAAAAACGAGTGTTTTACCAGAGTCGTTATTGGGTAACTGGTTTAAAGTATCCGGTGAAAAAGGCTGGTACGCTGGCTTATACGATACCGTGGCTGTATATAAAAACCAAGTCTGGAAATATGGGCAGCCTACTATAAAAGGCAACAAATTTACAATCAACCTTTTTAACGAATCGGGGCAGGCTTCTATTCAAGCTTTAAAAGACAGGCACAGCCAATACAGGTTGAGCAGCCAGGATGTTATTCTATTAGGCAATACTCCCCCTTTGAGTATTTATGGTAAAGAAGTTCCGCAAACGTTAAAAAATGCAATTATAAATAAAGCTGATTCTGCTATCTATAAAGGCTATATTAAAGGATATTCAACTAAACTTGGCTTCAGAACTGGGCAGGTATTGGTAAATAACGCGGCTTCGGGCAAACAAGAATCATATCCTATTAATGTTGCTCCTGATGGCAGTTTTTCTGTTCGCTTTCCATTAAGCACCGCTGAAACCGTTATAGTACGTTTTTCTAATATAGCAGAAACTGTTTTCATAGAGCCAGGGAAAGAAGTTTTCCATTTAATGGATAATAATAGCAGAGAGGCTCAGAGCCTATTTATGGGGGCCTCATCTTATTTAAATTATGAATTGAGAAACTCGGCATCGGCAACCAACCCAGATAAGCGGAAACAAAAAAATCCTTCCAGTGCTTCTATAAAAGGACTGAATCCCTATACAGAAAGTACAAAAAAATGATGGTTCCATAATGCTCTTGTAAAATATTGGCTGACTAGAAAGAATATAGTCCCGGTGAATTTCCGGGACTTTTTTTGTTTGTAGCTTTGCTTACATTTATTGCTCGAACCGCACTTAGTTAAAAAATGAGAATCAAATCTACTTTATTAAGTATCCTGTTACTTTCTGGAATCGTTAAGGGGCAAACCTCCTTGCAGCTATCTTCTTCTGAAATAAAGGCCAGGTTGGAAAAGCTGGGAAACACGGCAAGTGTGCTGTATATAGCAGCTCATCCTGACGATGAAAATACCCGTTTGTTATCTTATCTGGTAAATGAAAAAAAGGTTCGCACCGGGTATTTATCCATCACCAGGGGAGATGGCGGGCAGAATCTTATAGGTACAGAGCAAGCTGAACAATTGGGCCTAATAAGAACGCAGGAGTTATTGGCTGCCCGAAAGATAGACGGGGCGGAACAATTTTTTACTCGCGCAAATGATTTCGGATTTTCCAAAACGTCTGATGAAACCTTTAAGCTTTGGGATAAAGAGAGAATTTTAGGAGATGTAGTTTGGGTGATCAGGAAGTTTCAGCCTGATATTATCATCACTCGCTTTCCCGGCGATGAAAGGGCAGGGCATGGGCAACATGCAGCTTCTTCCATTTTAGCGCAGCAAGCTTTTGTTGCTGCTGCGGATGCCGGCCGATTTCCTGAGCAGTTAAAATATGTTAAGCCCTGGAAAAGCAAACGTATTTTTTGGAATACTTTCAACTTCGGTGGATTAAATACAACCAGCGACAACCAGCTAAAGGTAAATGTTGGCGTTTATAATGCTTTGTTGGGGAAGGGATATGGTGAAATAGCGTCAGAAAGTAGGTCGCAACATAAATCACAAGGATTTGGAGTACCTGCACAGCGAGGCGATGCCCTGGAATATTTTAGCCTATTAAACGGTGAACCCGCCTCTGTCGATTTGCTGGAAGGGGTTAATTCCAGCTGGAGCCGCATTGGTAACTCGAGCAAAATCTCAGCTCTGGTGAAAAAGATTAACCAGCAATACAAGCTTTCAGCGCCCCAGGGATCTTTACCCGACTTGTTAAGTTTATATACGCTGATTAGCCAGTGTGATAATTCTGTTTTAAAAGATACCAAACTCAAAGAGGTTGCAGATTTGATTCTTGCTGTATCCGGAATTTGGTTTGAAGCTTATTCTGCAGAACCGACCTATGCTTTAGGAAGCCAGGTAAAAGTAAAAGTACAGGCAATTTCCCGGCATGCTGCAAAGCCTTCTTTAAGTATTTATAATGGATCTCAGCTAGTGAGCGATCAATTACCATTGCCCGAAAATCAGCTTGTAAGTGTTGAATCAGCAATTAACGCTGATAAGCTAACTCAGCCCTATTGGCTTGAAGAGAAACATCCGATAGGTGAATACATTGTAAAAGATTTGCAAAATGTTGGACAGCCAGAAAATCCAAATCCACTTTCTCTAAAATTCACCCTGCATATAGGTGGATATTCAATACCGTACCAGCGCCCGATTGAATACAAGTTTACAGACCCGATTCGTGGCGAGGTTTACCGAAAGCTGGAAGTAGCTCCTGCTGTAAGCGCCTCCTTATCAAGTAAACAGCTCCTTTTTACTGAAAACCAGCCTCAAAGTATACAGGTAAAACTTAAATCTTTCAAAAATGAGGCGAAGGGCGAGGTCAAATTGCTTTTGCCTGAGGGCTGGAAGTCAGAGCCGGCTTCTATTTCTTTTAGTCTGAAGAATAAAGGGGACGAAGAAACTTTTGCATTTAAGGTGGCACCTGAAGGTTTGGCAACGGCACAAGGAAAATTGAAGGTGGAATTAAATTTCGATAATCTGGTAAGCTCAAAATCTATTCAGTCCATTCAATACAATCACATCCCAACAATAACATGGTTTCCAGAGGCAGAGGCCTCGCTGGTTAAACTTGACCTGAAAACTGCAGGCAAGCGTATTGCTTATTTGCCCGGTGCCGGTGACCTTGTTCCGGATGCTTTAAAACAAGTTGGGTTTGAGGTAAGTGTGCTGAATGAGAATTTGTTGTTAAATACAGATTTAAGCAAGTTTGATGCAATTGTTACCGGTGTAAGGCTTTATAATATTGAACCTCGAATGAAGTTTATGAACGATAAGCTCCTTAAGTATGTAGAAAACGGAGGAGTTTTGTTGGTCCAGTATAATGTAAATCAGCCTTTACAGATCAATAACATAGGGCCTTATCCTTTCACTGTAAGCCGGGAAAGAGTAACGGAAGAAGATGCTCCCATAAAAGTTACTAACCCATCATTAAAGGTATTTAACTATCCTAATAAAATATCAGAAAAGGATTTTGAGGGTTGGATTCAGGAGCGGGGGATTTATTATGTGGCTAATGCAGACACGAACTACCAGCTTCCACTTAGCATGAAAGATACCGGCGAGCGCGAACAGAATGGGGCGCTGCTTATAGCTGATTATGGAAAAGGCCGGTTTGTTTACACCGGACTGGCATTTTTCAGGCAGTTACCAGCGGCTGTACCGGGCGCTTACCGCTTATTTGTAAACCTGATTTCTAAATAAACATGAGTAACAGAGACGGACTTCCTTCTTTCATAAAATCCTGGCGCCAATTTTATTGGCTTATAATTGCCTGGTTACTTATTTTAATTACAGTTTTTTCTACCCTAACTGAGATTTTCTCATGAGCATGCTGGATTGGATTGTACTGGCAGCAACCCTTTTGATTATAGTTGTTTATGGAGTTTGGAAAAGCCGCGGCACCGGCAATTTAGATAGCTTTTTTTTGGGAGGGCAATCTTTGCCCTGGTACCATGTCGGGCTTTCTGTAATGGCAACCCAAGCCAGTGCAATTACCTTCCTTTCAGCCCCGGGCCAGGCTTATTCTGACGGCATGCGCTTCGTGCAGTTTTATTTCGGTTTGCCTTTGGCGATGATTGTGCTGTGCATCACTTTTGTGCCGATCTTTCATAGGCTTAAGGTATATACAGCTTACGAATATTTAGAGCAACGTTTTGGGTTGAAAACAAGGGTGTTTACTGCATTTTTATTTTTAATTCAGAGAGGCCTTTCTACCGGGATTTCTATTTATGCGCCTTCAATTATTTTAAGTACTATTCTTAATATTAATCCGGTTTACACCACGCTGCTAATTGGCGTTTTGGTAATTGTTTACACCGTTTATGGCGGCACAAAAGCAGTGTCATACACTCAGCTACTGCAAATGAGCATCATTTTTTCGGGACTCTTTCTGGCGGCTGTAATGGTGATGAACTTACTGCCTGGCTATGTGGGCTTTACAAAGTCCTTGCATATTGCCGGAAGTATGGGCCGTATGAACATTATTGACTGGAATTTTGATTGGAATAATCGGTACAATGTATGGAGTGGCCTAATTGGAGGCTTCTTTTTGCAATTATCCTATTTTGGTACAGACCAGTCGCAGGTTGGGCGTTATTTAACGGGAAGTACAGTAAGCCACAGTCGGCTGGGCTTGATTATGAATGCACTGATTAAAGTGCCGATGCAATTTTTAATCCTGTTGATTGGCGTGTTGGTGTTTAACTTTTATCAGTTCCATAAAGCCCCGATTTTTTTCGACAGGTACGAAGTCGACCGGTTAAAGGAATCAGGCTATGCTGCTGAATTTAAAGCTTTAGAACGCGAATACTCTGCAAATTTCAGTGAACGAAAACTGTGGGTAGAGCGCCTTGCGCACGATGAGGATAATAATCAATTGCGGGTGAAGGTTAAGGAGGCTGATGAAAAGATTAAGGACAACCGTACGCAGGTACAACAACTCATTGAAAAGAACGATCCCGAGGCAAATGTGAATGATACTAATTATGTATTTCTATCATTCGTAACCAGTTATCTGCCAAAAGGCTTGGTGGGCTTGTTAATTGCGATAATCTTCCTGGCAAGTATGGGCTCGGTTGCCAGCGCATTTAATTCTCTTGCGGCCACAACCTGCGTAGATATTTATAAAAGGCTTATAGATGGTAGTGCAACGCAAGAAAAATATTTAAGATTTTCGAGGTGGAGCACCATTACCTGGGGAGTGGTAAGTATTGGAATGGCCTTGTATGCTGGTAAAATGGGCAACCTGATAGAGGCGGTGAATATTTTAGGTTCGCTGTTTTATGGAACCATTCTGGGAATTTTTGTGGTGGCTTTTTACTTTAAGAAGATAAAGGGTGAAGCCGTATTTATTGCCGCTATAAGTGCCGAAATATTGGTTTGTTGTGCTTATTACTTTGACCTGCTGGCTTACTTATGGCTTAACGTTCTGGGCTGTATGCTTGTAATAATTATTGGATGGATGGTTGAAACATTCAGGCCTTCAAAATTGCTGGTGCCTGAAGGATAAATCAGGCACCAGCAATGAAATTATTTGCCAGCTTCGGCTATTAATTTTTTGTTCAAGGCTACGTAGTCAGGGTTCTGTTGGGCTTCTGCTTTTTGCATAGAGCTTTGTGCAGTTGTAATAGCTCCTTTTTTATCACCAAGTTTTAGTTGGATTTTTGCTTTAAGGTGCTCAATCCAATAGGCATTTGGTTGAGCCTTAGCAGCTTCATTTACCCAGGTTAGGGCTTTATTAAGATCTTTGCCCGCTTCGTAGTAATATGCTGCTGCCTGAAAATATGGTTTCTTTTCGCCAGCCATAGCAGCATCTATCGAAGCCATTATTTTGCTATCGATTTCAGTCTTTACTGTAAAAGAAACAGCAACATCTGCCCAAACAAGGCTAACATCCATTGAATTGGGTTTCTGGTTACCAAACATGATAGTAAATGTTTCTACCATGAAAGGAAGTTTTTCTGGCTTTGCTTTAAATCTAACTACATCTTCAGCCTCTTTGTAGCCAATTGATCCCCACCAGGTTAGGTTCTTACTCAATATAAAGGTCCATTCATTTTTTTCTGGGATGGTATATAAGGCATATTCGCCAGCTGGAACAACTTGTCCATTCAGAGTAACACTTTCTCCAAATTTAATTTTTGTAGAGGCATTTGCTCCCGTTCTCCAAACTTGGCCGTAAGGAACCAGGTCTCCAAAAATCTTTCTACCCTTAGCGCTGGGCCTTGAGTAGGTTACCGAGATATTAGACAGCGAAAAATCTTGCGAAATTGTTTGGGTAGGACTCGGCTGAGGTAGCTTGAAATCCTGTGCAACAGCAACAGAATTACTTCCAAACGCAATAAAGGCGGCAAGAGCGCCCAACTTTAACATAGTTCTCATATTTGTTTTGTTAGGTGGTTTTAGATTTTGTGTTAATAGATAGATAGCATGGTAAAATTACAAACTTATTTTTCTTTAGAATAAAATTTTTATCGATGATGATTTGTTATTTCGGGAAAGCTCACATTATTAATTAATGTTAAGAACTGCATGATAACATAGAGCAACCTGCTTTCTGGCTCGCCCAGTCAGGGCGCTTAGCAAAGAATTCATCAAAATTGTTTGAATAAGGAAACTTTATGGCTTGGTTCAATTTGTTGAACGGTTCAATGTTGCCTTTCTCTAATTCCTCGATCGCCTGGTGTAAAAGATAGTTTCTTAGAATAAAACGGGGATTGGCAGTTTTCATCTTTTTTAATCCTTCTTCGCGAGAGCAGGTGTTTTTATTTAAACGTTCAATATATGCCTTAATTAAGGTGAATAATGATTCCGTTTCACTAGGAGAGAGGCTTTTATAAAAGCTTTCAGCGAAGTGGGCAGATACTTCTTCTGCAGAGTTGATATTTAAAGGCAAGCTTATCAATAATTGAAAAAAGATGGTGTAATCTGGCTTAATTAACTGAAGGCAATTCTCGAATAAAGAAAACAGCTCTTCGTCTCCCGGCTTTGGCATATCGAGGCCGAGCTTACTGGCCATCATCGCGAAGTATTTTTCATAGTAAATATCCCCATAAGCTTCCAGGGCTTGCACCAATTCTTTTGTATCATCAAATAGAGGCGCAAGGGCATTGGCGAGTCGGCCTAAATTCCAATAAGAGATGGAAGCTTGATTGCCAAAAGCGTACCTTCTACCTGGTAGATCGGTAGTGTTTGGCGTAAATGCCTGATCATAATCGTCTAAAAAGGAATAAGGCCCGTAGTCAATAGTTAGCCCTAGAATCGACATGTTGTCGGTGTTCATTACGCCATGCACAAAGCCCACCCTGATCCAGTTTACAATCATTGCAGCTGTTCGGCTAGCAATTTCTTTAAACCAATCAATTATTTTATTCTCGCCTGTGATATGCGGATAATACCTTTCAATAACCCAGTCGGTTAATTTTTTAAGGTTGGCAACGTCTTCTCTTGCTGCAAGCATTTCAAAATTCCCGAACCTTAAAAAACTCGGCGCCACACGCATTACAATCGCACCAGGTTCATATTCGGGATGCCCATCGTAAAACATATCGCGCATAACCAGTTCTCCGGTTGTAACCAGGCTCAAAGCCCTGGTGGTAGGCACTCCAAGATGGAACATGGCTTCGCTCATTAAAAATTCCCGTACAGATGACCTTAGTACAGCACGCCCGTCGGCTCTTCTAGAGTAGGCGGTCGGCCCTGCACCTTTCAATTGTAGTTCGGCTATTTTGTTATCTTCGGTCTGCCACTCTCCCAAAGTAATTGCACGCCCGTCTCCAAGTTGCCCCGCCCAGCTGCCAAACTGGTGCCCCGCGTAACAGGCAGCATATGGAAACATAGTTGGGCTCACCAGGTTACCTCCCAGGATATCGATTTCTTCTTGCTTTTCAGGTTTTTGAATTCCTAATTCGGTAGCTAACTCGTCAGACCAGGCTAAGAGTTTAGGCTCTCTTACCGGAGTTGGAAGGGCTTTGCTATATAAAACCCCCGGTGTTTGCCTGGGAATTAAACTGCCGCTTAAGTCGCCATCGAAGGTATCTACAAAGTCTTTCCTGAATGTTTTTGAACTAAGTTCCTGCATAGGCTTCAAAGCTATCTTAATTAAGTAAGCATTTAAAGCCAAATTGGGTTTTGAAATTACGTATCCCTTCTTTTTTACTTGTAAAAGATATAAGAGGGGGAATAAGATGACAAATTGCAAAAAGGGAATTAATAGGTTTGCGATTGGCAAAGGGTAGGGGGAGATAGGTCGCCGAGTCCTCTTGCGAGAGACTCGGCTAGGAAATTAGTGGGTAAAGCCAGGTGGTAAATTGCAAAAGCAGAGTTGTGGTGGAATTTAAGGTTGCTTGCTTGCCAGCGGTGAGATCGCCGGCTCTTTGAGAGACTCGGCTAGGAAACTGCGGCTAAGACAAGACACCTTTGTAAGTACATCACAAGACTAGTCTGAGTTTCCTTTAAACTTCCTGGCAGAGTCTCTCGGCAGAGGACTCCTGGGATCTTGCCACTTCTTCCATCCCGAGTTCCTTGAATCAGAGTTGTAGATTCTATTCACCCCAAGCCGGATGGCCAAAAACATTTTCTCACGATGCCAATGGCAGGGAGAACCAGAACGTGCTTCCTGCGCCAACCTGGCTTTCGGCACCAATGCACCCGTTATGGCTTTTGATGATTTCCTTGCAGATATATAAGCCCAATCCGAGTCCTTGAATGTTGTTTTTGGTGGCTTCAACTCTGTAAAAACGATCAAAAACATGCGGCAGTTGGGATTCGACAATGCCCGCTCCGTGGTCTTTTACCATAACCTTTACAAAGTTATCGGACGTTTTAACATAGACCTTTATCGCATGCTTTTCAGATGAATACTTAGCCGCATTAGATAGCAAATTATCAATCACCTGGTAGATTTTTTGAGGATCGGCATTTACTTCCGCAGCCTCCATATCACCCAGTATATACGTGTGATTGTATGCCTGGCTCGCCTCGGTTACAACTTCGCTTACCAAATCATTTAAAAGGAAATTAGTTTTGTTGATAGCCAGCTTTCCATTCTGGATTTTTGTGACATCAAGCAGGTCTTTCACTAATGAGTTAAGGCGGTTGGCATGCCTGTTGGCATTTATAATAAATGGATGCATTTGTTTGCTCTCCGGAGTGTTTCTTGCAAATCGCTCAACAATTTGCAATGAAGCTTTCATACTGGTTAAAGGGGTTTTCAGCTCATGCGAAGCTATACTTAAAAAATCATCTTTTGCATAGTTTTGTGCAAGTATAAGTTGTTGAGATTCAACTAATTTTTTAAACATGCTACGGGCGTATAGCCCGGCGCTTATAAGAATTGTAAGTACAAAAAAGATATTAATAACGATCAGCCATTTTGAAATTACACGGGCAGCTTCGCCCAGAAGCAATGAGAAAGCTTGCTGCTTTTCTGTGAGGCGGTTGTTTATCGTATCAATACTGTTTTTAAGAGCTATTTTATCACCATTGCTTAGCCCTTTTTGATTGTATTGGTGAGCCACCTTTGCAACACTATCCAAACGGGAAATCTCCACATCGGCACTTGCCCAAAGGTCTACGCACTGCTTAAAATAGGGCATATTCTGAAAGTTTTTAAACAGCCAAATAGAATTATCGATGCCCTCGGGGTGGTTCCTGCCAAGAACAAAATTTTTGTACGCTGTTTCGTAATCACCACCTTTCTGCAAGCTTACCCTGGCAATGCTGTCGCTAACTGGAACCTTAATTTCTGAGCGGTACAGATTGTATGATTTTTCGTCGGAAGTTAAGATAAAATCCAATAGGTGCCGGCAGGCATCCTTCTGCGCCTTAGAGTATTGAGATTCACCATTAGTGTAACTGCAAATTGAAGATAATACTTTAATTGAGAAGTAATTAAGTTCAATTAAAAGTGCTGAACAGGAAAGTATAATTGTAAAAATAATCCATACATATTTACGATTAAAGTCGGGTAAATTATTCATATTAAGTGTGAAATCTGTGTATCCTGAATACTCAGATGCTCGGCTATACGGAATAAAAATGCTTTTGGTTGCGAAGGAAAATAATTGCCGTAAAGTGAAAATTTTTTTTGAGAATTTGCTGAAACGATAATTCGTAATGCCCCGTAGACATGCTCCAAAATACGGCGACGCGCATTCGACTGCCATTAGATGCGAAGAGCCAATGATGAGTTTGAAAAAGCATGAAAAAATTTATTTATCTGCTGGCAATGTTATTGCCAGTGCTTGGCTTTGCGCAGTCGAAAAGCCATTCAGTTCCTTTTACCTTTAAATTAGGTGCATCGGCAAGTACAAGTGCCGGTGTTTACACAGCCGACGGTGTTTTATTACGAACTCTTTGGAGTGGCGTTAAGTACAATGCCGGTACATTCATCGAAAATTGGGACGGCCTTGATGATGATGGCCGCCTGCTGGCCAATGGAAAATACACCGTTAAAGTGTTATCAAACAACGTTAATTACGCCTGGGAAGGCGTGGTTGGAAACACCTCGGTTGATAAAACAGGCTCGAATGTTGTCAGGGCATTAGACCAGCTTGCCGGAATGTTTGTTGTTGGCAATACGGCTTATTGCGCTGCTTCATACAACGAGGGGCAATCGTCCCAAATGAAAATCAATACCGCTTCGCCACAGTCTAAAATTTCAATTCTGGCGCAGACACATAAAACTTCTCAGGCTACGTTCTTCACCGCCAGCGACGGCGTAAATGTGTATTGGGGTGGATATGACCCGTTTTCCAATACCAATCACTTTGTGTTTGCAACAAAAGTTGTTGATGACCAGGAAACTACATTTTCTAGCGGAACTGCTTTGCAAATGACTTACGGCCGAAAATATACTTCGGTTATTAACCATATCAATAGCAGCAGTGCTAAAATTTCCGGGTTGGCAGTACAGAAAAATGGTAAATACCTGCTGGTATCTCATAAGGACATGAATGAGATACATGTGCTTGATAAAACAACAGGTACATTGGTAAGGAAGATAAGCACTTTTATTCAACCGAAATCTCTTGCGGTTGACATGAATGATGATCTTTGGGTATGCTATGGAACAGCTTCGCTTGAGAAATTTAAAATTAATGCTGATGGTATATTTTCTACTCCATTATTAAGCATTACAGGGTTAACAGATCCACTGGCATTGGCCGTTTCTCCGGATAATTCAACCGTATCTATTTGTGATGGAGGGACGTCTCAGCAGGTAAAAGCGTATAGCAATTCTACAGCCGCAAGCCTTTGGGTTTTCGGCGTTAAAGAAGGGTATAAAACCGATGCAACTGTTACTAATGACAAGTTTTATTTTAAGGATGTAAACGGCCTGGTGTTTACGTTCATCGCATACCAGCCTGATGGTTCCTTCTGGGTAGGAGACACAGGTAACTGTCGGGTTCAGCACTATGCGGCCGATCGTACATTTATAAACCGTATTATGTATCTGCCCCGTACTTATAGTGCCGGCGTGGATAGCAATAATCCATCAAGAGTATTTGCAAATTACCTTGAATTTTCTGTCGATTATACAAAACCGCTTGCACCTGGAAACGACTCATGGGTGTTAACCAAAAACTGGGGCTATAATGTCCCTTCTAATTATAACGATGATTATTTCAGGCTTAAAGGTGTAACCACTTTAAGCAACGGAAGGACCTATGCTATTTTAAGGTATGTTAACAATGCAGCGATTGTTGAATTGGTACCTGGAGGCACCATGCGTATCACAAACTTTACGGCTTATGGCCTTGACTGGGGTTTATATAAAGACGGGTCTCTTTGGAAGCAGATTTATACGGGCGGTAATGTAGTTTGGTCAAAACGGGCTTTAACAGGGTTCGATGCTAGTAATAACCCGCTATATGCAGCAGAAGCGAAGGTGCAAAGCCTGGCTGCCAGCTTAACCGACCCAATCTCCGCAGGGCCAAGGCGCTTACATGGCGAAACCACCTCCAGTAATATAATGGTATCGTTCAATGGAAGCATCCCATCTGCCGATGGAGGCTCTCGTTATCATTTGGGAGGCGTGGCTGTTGGCGACAATAAATGGAAATGGAAAACAGCTATCAGTACCCATAAAACATACCAGGGTGAATACCCTAAAGACGGCGCGTATGATATTGGGAACATGGTTCAATATGGTGGTAACGTGGCTATGGCTATCGAGCGAAGCATTATCTGGGGATATAATGGTGAGTTCTGGAAGAACGGCCAAACCAATAAGTGGAACCAGGTTTACGATAACGGTTTGTTTATTGGGCAGTTTGGAGTGGTAACCGATGAATCTGCGGGCGAGTCAGCCTTTGGAATGGCAGGCAATGCCTTTGCACCAACGGTAGTAAAAGCGGGAGAGGATTATTATTTGTATCATAATGATGAAGGCCATCACGGAGGTGTTCACCGTTGGAAAATTTCAAACCTTGCCAGTATTGCCGAAACAAGTACCCAGGTAGATCTAAATATGGCGGGCCGTGGTTTGCTGGCGAGATATTATGAAGGTACTAACCTTGATAACTTCAATATTAAAACTACCCGTGTAGATTCTTCAGTGAATTTTAATTGGGCAACTGCCAAGCCTGGCAATACCAATATAAATAGTGCCGACAATTTCTCAGCAAGCTGGTCGGGGTTTGTAGCACCACTTTACTCTGAAACTTATACATTTTATACTCAGGCAGATGAAGGTGTGCGCCTATGGGTAGACGGAAAATTATTAATCGATAAGTGGGTTGCCTCAAGTGCTCTGGTTGAAAACAGTGGTATTATTACCTTAGCTGCCGGTAAATTGTATAGTATCCGGCTAGAGTACTTCGAGCAGTCAGGCAATGCTTCTGTAGCTTTGCTTTGGTCGAGCGCAACCCAGCAAAAAATGGTTATTCCTGCAAGCCAATTACTTGCAGATGAGCCTGCTGATGTAAGCAACGGTATTAATTTAATGGAAAACCTTGCTACCAAAAGTGTCCTTCAAAATAATATGTATGGTTGGAGCCGAAGCGCAGAGGCTGAAGACTACACCATGGCATACTATAAATATTGGAGCGTTAAAACGAATGTAAAAACTGCAAATATCCAATCGCCTGATGTTGCAATCAGGTTTAACCAGCCAACCGGCGCTGGAACCTATACGGTAACAAGAAATCTGGGCACTGCCAGCCCGAATTTAAGCAACTGGAAATTATCCGGTAATATCAGCTTCGAAGATTCGCATGAAAACACAACAGGAGGCGGAAGCTACCTTGATGTACTCGACGATGCTGGTAAAATTATTGCCAGGGTGTATTCTAAAGTGGTTTATGGAATGGTAAACAACCAGGTGTACACTTACGGCAATGATAAATTGATAGCACAGGGCACTTCGGCAGAGATGGAAGCAGTGCTGTCGAAATTCCAAAACATTGAGATTACTGGGGCTGCCAACGGAGTTACCATAAAATACGGCCCTTATGCAGCGATTACTGCCACTGCGTTTGACCCTGCAAGCAATTGGAGAAAACCTAAAACCTTGCGCCTTAGCTTTTGGATTGCAGATCAGAACGGTAGCAATTACGAACGCAGAATGGCATTGGATAGCTGGAAGTATCTGGCTCAAAATAGTAACGATGCTACAACCAGTCCGGTATTTACTTCAAATGGAGGCTACATAGGCAGTGTAAATGTTGCCG
This sequence comes from uncultured Pedobacter sp., assembly GCA_966211215.1. GTDB lineage: Bacteria > Bacteroidota > Bacteroidia > Sphingobacteriales > Sphingobacteriaceae > Desertivirga. The sequence goes on along the minus strand of CBIHNR010000060.1, from coordinate 6,159 downwards.
AAAATACGCTGCCAGTTACAACGGTTTGCGCTGCGCCTTCTGTTTCGGGCAACAAATTAAGCTACTCTATTGTGGGTGGCGCCGATAAAAACTTGTTTTTTATTGATGCCGTGACTGGCGCCTTAACTTTCAAAGTAGCGCAAGATCATGAAAACCCAGCCGACTCTGCTGCTAATAATACCTATATAGTTAAAATCAGGGCTTTTGATGGCTTGAACACAAACGACCAAACTTTAACCGTAAATCTTACTGACTTAAGTGAATTTTGCCCGATTATTACTTGCAGCTCAACAGCCAATGTGAACGAAAATACCGTGAACATTTTAACCCTGGCTGCAAATACCGATGTGCTAGGTGCTGCACTTGTGTACTCCATTACCGGTGGTGCTGATGCGGCGCTGTTCCAAATAGATGCAGCTACAGGGGCGCTTAGATTTAAAACTGCACCAGATTTTGAAAAGCCAGCAGATGAGGGCTTAAATAACTGCTATAGTGTAAATGTTAAGGCATTTGATGGAGTAAATTTCAGCGAGCAGGCAATAGCTGTTACTGTTGCCGATGTTGTGGAGGCAGAGCTACCAGCTACTGCAGCTTACAGCCTTAAAGAAAATACTACAGCTGTTGCGACGCTAACTTCCAGCTTGAGTGCATCACCCAATCCAATTACTTATTCAATTTCTGGCGGGACAGATGCAGCATTCTTTACGCTAAATTCTACCACCGGAGTGCTGGCATTCAAATCAGCCCCTAACCACGAAAAACCCTTGGACGCAGGCCTGGATAATACTTATGTAGTTAATGTAAAATCCACCAATGGCGCCAGCTCATCAGAGCAAATTATCACCGTTTCAATTATTGACCAGGATGATTCAAGCCCGGTTTATAAAACCAATGCCATTCAAAATGTTGCAGAAAACCAAACGGCAATAACAACTCTTGCGGCTACGCCGGATATTTTAGGTACAACACTGGCATATTATATTGTAGGAGGGGCAGATTCAAAGTTCTTCTCATTAAATACATCAACCGGAGTGCTTACCTTTAAAGTAGCGCCAGATTTTGAAAAGCCTGCCGATGCGGATTTAAATAATAGCTATCTGGTAACTATCAGGGCTACCACTGGTAGAGCTTATATCGACCAAACATTCACTGTAAATGTCACCGATGTATTAGAAACTACAACCATGGCCGCTAGCAAAGAACTTCTGTTCTCAAAAGATATGCTTTCAGCGAATGTGCTAGCCAGCCCGGAAGTTGTAGCTTATCCAAACCCTACAACATCAAATAATATGAACCTAAAAGTGAGCGCATACCAAGGCAAGTCAGTTAAGGTTTATCTTATCAATATGATGGGGACTGTGGTTTATAGAGAAGATATAAGCATTCAAGCCGGAATAAGCAATTATCGCCTGGCTTTGCGCAACGCATTTCCTGCCGGCCAATACATATTGTCCCTTTCGGGAGATGGCTTAAATAAGCAGATCAGAATTTTAATAAACTAAGCAATATCATCAATTCAAGAAGGGAATAAGGGAAACTTTATTCCCTTCTTTAGTTTAAGCCAGAAAGTTTTCCGGCAAAAGAAGCCATGTTGTTCTCGCTGAAATATAAGGTGTGAAATAATTTGCTGTGCTTTTTATTTCGACTCTGAGAGAAAAGCATTACTTAAATCATTTTTTTGTTAGTTTTTTAATAATGTGGTGTATTTTTTAATGTAATGTTAATAAAATGATAAATAAGCGAACGTTTTCTTATGCGAAACTTAATGTATTTGTAAAATTAAGGTGTGAAATATGAGAAATCAATAATAATTTGGAAGGGTATGTTAAATAATTGCAAACTGTTAGGAAAACTTGATTTAGAATGTTAATATTGTAATAGTCAATCTATTTTACTGCCTAAAACTCATTATTATGGGGAGAAAATTGAAAAATTTATTATTGCTCCTTTGGGCGTTTTCACTCTACTCGTGTAGCTCCTATAAGAAGACTCTTTACCTTCAGGACCTGAGTTCAACTGATGTTTCTAATCCGATTTCCAACGCACAGCCAATTCAAATTCAGGCAGGCGATATATTAGATATAAAGGCCATCAGCCAGAACACAACGGTCACCACTCAAATTAATTTTACAGATGTAAAATCAGGGGCTTACAAGGTTGATGAAACCGGAAACATTTTATTCCCCTTAATTGGGAGCGTTAAAGTTGCCGGCCTTACAACAACTGAAGTAAAATCGGCAATTGAAAAAAAGCTGCAGGTTTTTGTAAAGGAGCCAATAGTTGCAGTAAGTATTACAGACTTTAAAGTGTCTGTACTCGGCGATGTTTCACGCCCAGGCGTGTACGAGGTGCCAAATGAAAGGATTACCGTTCTGGAAGCCCTTTCTTATGCAGGCGACCTCAATTTAACTGCCGAAAGAAACGATGTTGTCGTCATCAGGGAAACAGAAGGCGAACGGCAAGTTGGCCATCTCAACCTTACATCTAAGAATATTCTAAATTCACCCTACTACTATCTAAAGAAAAATGACGTGATCTACGCAAAACCCGGTTCGCTTAAATATGCAAGCGTTTCCCGGGGGCAGCGTATCGTTCCCATCGTTATTCCGGCACTATCAGTAATTGTAAGTATGGCTGTATTGTTAACAAAATAATCTACTACCTCTAAATCTACCACCTCCTATGAAAAACGTTGACAGCATAAACTCTGACTTTGCGCTCTTTGATGGCAAAAAGTCGGGTATTTCAATCAAAGAAATACTAAGCAAGTATGTATATCATTGGCCCTTATTCCTGCTCGGAATAGTTGTTTCAATGGGGATAGCCTATTACTACCTTTCAAGGCAGGATACAATTTATAATATAAAATCAACCCTTTTGATTAAGGATATCAAAACCACTACAGATAAAGAGGTGCTTGATGAAATTAATGTAGACAATACCCCAAAGTTGGTAGAAAGCGAGATGGAAATTCTTAAGTCGCAGGATTTAATGGACAAAGTGGTACGCGAACTTCAGCTCTGGGTTAACTACAGTGAAAAACAAGGATTAAATACCCGCTATCTTTATAAAAACAGCCCTTTTAAGTTCGTTTTAATTAGGCCAACTGATGCATTTGGTGGCCAGAATTTGGACATCGTGATAAACGATAGCAAAACCTTCTCCATTAAATCTGAAGATGGCTCTGAAAGAGTTTTTCCGTTAGGAAAAGATTTAAAAAGTTCTTTTGGAAAATGGAGGCTCGATGCGGCAGAGAATCTGGAAGCTTATAAAGGCCGTACGATAACGATGTCTTTGTACAAGCCTGAGGATGTTGCAACGAAATACCAAAACCTTTTACGCACAGCTTTGCAAAATAAGGCAGCACCTTTTATCAACTTAACTATCAGCGATGTTATAGCCGAAAGGGGCGAGGATATTTTGAATTGCCTGATGAAAAACTATAACGAAACCACGGTTCTCGATAAAGATAAGCTGACTAAATCTACTCTTAGCTTTATTACATCCAGGCTTGATTCTCTTACCAAAGAGTTGAATGCTACCGAAAAAGCCATTGAAGGATTTAGGAGCAGCAGAGGTTTAACCGATATCACTTCAGAATCTAAAGCTTATTTGGATGGTGTTCAAGGCAACGATATTAAACTGAATGAAATCAATGTGCAGTTAAGTATTCTTAATAATATTGGGAGATACATCAGCTCTTCGCAATCTATAAGAGGGGCTACTACGGCTGGTATTTCCGACCCGGATTTAAGTGCCCTCATTCAAAAACTAAACGACCTGGAGCTTGAGCGCGAGCGAATGCTTGCATCAACACCAGAAAATAGTCCGGTGGTTGAGCCTCTAAACAAGCAGATCACCAGCACCAGGGTGGCCATAATCAACAATATCAGTAACACCAGGCAATCGCTTTTAGCCACAAAATCAGAAATTGAAGCCTTTAATTCAAAGTTCGAGTCGTCAATCAAAGATATTCCGGGGCAGGAACGAGAGCTGGTTAACATTAAGCGCAAGCAAAGTATTAAGGAAGATTTGTATATCTACTTGCTAAGGAAAAGAGAGCAGATTTCTTTGAGCTATGCTTCTACCGTTGTTGATGCTAAAATTGTAAACAGCGCCCGGTCAACAGGGGTACAGTCGCCTAAGCCGGCCCAGGTTTACGCTATGTTCTTTCTGCTAGGATTTATATTGCCTGCCGGGATAATTTTTGGACGGTCGTCTTTGAACGACACCGTTGTTAGCCGGCAGCAAATTGAAGATGAATTGCCGATTCCGGTGTTGGGTGAAGTGATTTATGAAGAAAGCGAACAGCCAATAGTGGTGCTGAAGAATCAGAGAACGGTTATAGCAGAACATTTTAAGTTTCTCCGCACCAACCTGCATTACTTGCACGGAACAAAGGAAAAGGGCCGGGTAAGCATGGTTACTTCCAGCATTAGCGGCGAAGGCAAAAGCTTTGTTGCAACCAATCTGGCAGTGTCATTGGCTACGTCGGGCCGCAAAACCATTATCCTCGACCTCGACCTCCGCAAGCCAAAGTTGTCGCAGATATTTAAACTGCCCAGTACAGACAATGGCTTAAGCGACTATCTCGATGGCTATTTGCCCAAGGAAAGGATAATAAAAAATTCAGGTTTGTACAGTAATCTCGACATCATTTGCTGCGGGTCAATTCTATCCAATCCTTCGGAACTTTTGGAAAGCGAGAAGCTGGATCTATTGATCGATTCCTTAAAAAGTATCTACGACGATATTATTATCGATAGTCCTCCGCTTCACCTTGTTACAGATGCTCTGGTAATTTCGAGAGTGTGCAATACCACCTTGTATGTTATCCGCCAGGGAAAAACAAGTAAAAGTGAACTGGACTACATCAACGAAATTTGCCGCTACCAAAGACTGCCCAACCTCACGGTTGTATTTAACGGAATACAGCGGAGCAAATATGGTTACGGCTATAATTACGATTCTAGTTACTACACGGAAAGTAAAACAGCAACTATCGGCCTAAACAGGGTTGCATACAATTTACTTCAAAGGTTTTAAGCGCTATTTGATTGCTTCGTGCAATGCTATACGGGTGAGGACTTTAGGTTTCCGCATGCCCTTACAATATACTTTCTGTTTCTGAAAGACAAATTAAAAGAAGTCAGGCTTCTTTTCGCAGAGGGTTGAAAAGGCTTTATTAAGGGATAAAGCGGTATACATCATCTATCTACTTATAAAAAACGTTTACGCGTTAGTCCAAAAAAAAGCCTGGGACTGACCTGGCGAAGCCGTAAAAAATCACCATCTAAATTTAATGTATGAAGACAAGCTGGTATGCAATTTACACAAGGCCTCGATTCGAAAAAAAGGTTGCAGATGCGCTAACGGGCATCGGGATTGAAAATTATTGCCCTTTAAACAAAGTGGTAAAACAGTGGAGCGACCGCAAAAAGGTTATTGAAGAGCCGTTGTTTACATCCTATGTGTTTGTTCGGGTTAACATAAAACAGCATTTGCAGATCCGTAAAGTTTTTGGGGTGATAAACTTTGTTTACTGGTTGAATAAGCCAGCGGAAATTCCCGACTCGGAGATTGAAACCGTTAAGCAGTTTTTAAAAGAGTGCAGCAATGTCAAGCTGGAAAAAGCAAACATCAAACCTAACGACCCAATACGCATTACAGCTGGTTCTTTTATGGATTTGGAAGGCAAAGTGACGCAGGTTAACAAGAAATCGGTTAAGGTGCTGCTTCCAACTTTGGGATGCATGCTGGTGGCAGAAGTAAGCAAAGACTTTGTAGAAATACTTGCAGCCGCAAAAGGCTCATCGGTATCGGCTAATGCGGCGCTTTACCGCTAACATAGTTATTTGCCTGAGTTCGATAAAAATATGCGGCTTGCACGTGTGTGGGAGCCTTTCTCGCCCACTGGGAGAGATGCCAATGCTATTAAGTTGAGGATCGGAGATTGCGCCATAGGTGCAAAATGTTGGTAGAAAATATAATTATGAACGGTTGTGCGTGCCGTAGGTACGCTACATTATGGTCCCGTACCTACGGCACGGAATTTATAACGGCCTGTTTTTTCTACCAACATTTAAACCCGATGGGGTTATTGCCCTTAACTTAATAGCATTGGGAGAGATGCCGAAGGCAGAGAGGGTATAAGACTAT
>CBIHNR010000059.1:0-27299 GCA_966211215.1 uncultured Pedobacter sp. | reverse complement strand
CTTGCGAGGTGCCTTTTTTCGCACATTCCTCTGCGCAAATTCCCTTATCAGCCGCGCGGCGCTGCGCCGGCCTTTCTCTTTCCGCACAATCCATCGCTTCAGAAAACCCGGCAATGCAACTTGCTCATACACAGGCTTGCTAATAAGTGAATTTCTACCCAGGCACTTCGCAAGGCACCGCCTCCGAATCAAGGTCTCTGTCTATTTCAAATGCCCTCCTGTAAATCGCCTAAATACAAAACTTCTGTCCATAGGAGTCCATTAGACAAAAGAGAGGGGGTATATGGAGTTTTTAGAGGTTCTCATTAGTCTATTAAGTGCAACACTTCACTTATCGGCTGGTCAGAATCAATTAAAATCCCTTTAATGCCAGCTGCCTCTCCTGCAATCACATCGCGTTCGCGGTCGCCAATAAAATAAGCTTGTTTTTTATCTACATTATATCTCGCGATAGCCTTCTCAAGCATAAGTGAGCCAGGCTTACGGCAAAGGCATTTTCCATTATAGAGCGGATGATGGCGGCAATAGTAGGCCTCGGTAATATGGATGCCATGTTCAGCATAAGTATCTTTTAAGTGCTGGTGCATTTTATCAAGGACATCTTCATCATACCAGCCCTTAGCCAGGCCACCTTGATTGGTAATTACTATCAACAGGTACCCTCTATCTTGCAATTCCTTTAAAGGTGCAAAATTATGTTCAAGCACTTTAAAATCTTCAAACTTGCAAACATAGTCACCAAGTTCCTTATTCAGCACTCCATCCCTATCAAGGAAAACAGCTTTATTCATTTTCATCAGAATATTTTTTAAAGTTGATAAAGCTATCATGTCAGCAGGTTTTGCTTTCGGTTTTCTCCAAGCCCACATGATCGTTTCATTTATACGATACGCTCTTCGCAGAAAAACTAAGAGCGCCCAAACTTATAAAAAATTTCACTTCCCAAAGGACCTAATTCAAGCCAGCAATTGCTAATATATTTAGTATTTTATTTACATTTGAATATGAGTTTGTACTTGACAGCCATATTGCCCCCGCAACAACTATCGGAAGAGATCGATGATATAAGGAAAGAAATAGCTGCACGCTTTGACGTCCACGCAGCGCTTAAACCACCTGTCCATATTACGCTTTTTAGGCCGGTAAGTATGCGCGCCGATATAGAACAGCATCTGATAAAATGGTTAAAACCTATTGGAACTCAACATGAACCGTTTACACAAGAACTTGAGAATTTCGACAGCTTTAATAACAAAACACTCTTTATACATTGCATCAAAAACACATTTATACATAACCTACAAAAAGACGTAGCCACTGTATTTAATAAAAATAAGATCGACTCCAGGGAGGTAAAAGGCAGCTCGAGGTTCCACCCACATATAACCATTGCTTACAGGGATGTACAGCCCCAGGTTTTTGAAACTTTGTGGACGGAATTTAAAAACAGGAAATTAAAACGGAGCTTTATGGTAAACCATTTTACCTTGTTGAAACACGACGGAAAAAAGTGGCAGCCATTTGAAGAATTTCAACTTAATAAGCCTGCCAACCTCATGCTATTTTAACAAAATTTAGCCAGATGGCTGAACATGATTCAAACAAACCTAATATTTAGATGTTGACTTTTCAATAATAACACCCTTTAAACGTAAACATTGAAAAACGCATGAAAAATCTATTCAAATTCGGCTTCCTTGCAATGGCAATTTCACTTTCAGTAGCTGCCTGCAGCTCCAACAAGTCTGAAAGTAATGCCGCAGATTCTATTGACTCAACTACAGATGTTAAAGTTGATTCTTTAGAAAATAAAGCCGATACAGTAGATTCTGTAGCTGAGGCAAAAGAAGATTCAGTTAAGCATTAAGGGAAACGCTGTTTAACAAAAAAGGCTGCAGGTTTTAACGTCTGCAGCCTTTCTTTTATTAAAAAGAGTAATTGTTTCAGCTATTCTTTAACTATACTCATTAATTACTGTTCAATTTTTTCTTCGCTGGTAATTTTAGCAAGATGGTATTCTACCAGGCCGTCAAGCGGGGCTTGCAGTATCTTTCCAATTTCCATTCCCCACTCGGTAGCGACCTCTTTCAAAATATCCTGGAAGTGATGTCCTACCGAACCAATACAATTAAACTTGTATTGCTGATAATCAGGGTACAAGCTAATTATATTTTTAAATAGGTCGTTAAAAGCGGACTTCACCAAATTACGAGAATACTCAAAATCGTTATAGTTGTCGGCAATAAACCTGCTAAATCCTGCACAATATCTGTTAGCCAGAGGCTTACTGTAAACCGCCTCATGCACCTCGTCTGAAGTAAGGTTATATTTTGCCTTAAAACTTTCGTGCAGTTCTTCAGGCATCGCTCCCCTTAAATAGTCTATTAACAGCCTTTTACCTATATAGAATCCACTACCTTCATCTCCCAAAACATGGGCTCCTGAATCGATATGATGAATAATTTCTGTTCCATTGTATAAACAACTATTAGTACCTGTGCCCAAAATTGCTGCAAATCCAGCTTCAAAACCTAGCAGAGCCCTGGCTGAAGCCAGCAAATCATGCTCCACCCAAGCCAAGCCGTTAGGGAATATTACTTTGAAAGCATCTACCAACACAGAAGCCTTTTCGCGATTTTGAATACCTGCGCCGTAGAAGTAAATGCTGCTTACAGTTTCCTTATTCAAACTTTGAGGCAATACCTTCGATAGAGACGCTACGATATAATCTCGATCAACAAAATACGGATTATACCCTTCAGAATTAAAGTAAGACCTCTGCCCCTTGTTATCGATTACACACCAATTTGTTTTTGTAGATCCCCCGTCTGCGATTAATAGCATGTTTAATTTGTTATAGAATTTTAATTTTAGAATACAAAGATAAGAATACTAAATCGGTTTAGGAATAGTATCCTAAAATATTGTCGTACACCTAGTACTTTTTCAATTAATTATAAGAGGCGTATTAAATAAGGCTGACTCTTTTGATAAATACGTGCGAAAGCCAGCTTCCGTTGTAAAGTCAGGAGCGCTTTTCTCCCAAGCGGCATAAAACCTGAAAACAGACTGGCGTGTATCCTGAATATCCAACTTAGCGGTATAAGTGTTCTGGATATCAGTGCGAGTATTCGGTGTTTGCCCAAAAACCGGATTGTATTTAGGCTGAACAATTATTCCCATACCTAGATTGTCATGGTTCTCACTCTGGGCATCATAGGTGAATAAAATTCTATCCTGACCCGAGTTGATAACATTTTGCTTCTTACTTTTAAGGTTGACAATGCCTGTAACTAGTTTGGAGCCAGCCGGCTGATTTTTTATATAAACCCTACTTTCATAAAAGTACTGCCCACCCCAAATACTGATTTCTTCAATCACACTAATTGGTTTATAGCCTTTTAAAGCCTGCCATGAGGGATAGTGCAATCTTATTATCGACCTTGCCGGGCCATCTGCAACTTTTTCGTAAAATACTTTGCCCATGTTTACCCCCCCTAAACGCACCAGAGTATCTTTTTTACCAGGCTGAGGAATAAATAATGCCAGAGATCCAGCGCCGAGGGAACTTCCAACTTTCAAAACATCCATCCCCCATGGAGCTTGCGCATGGTAGTTGTTTTTGGGATTTAGGCCAACTGTATCCAACACCATTTTGGGAGTAGTTTTACCCCAGATGTCTTTTCCGTTACGAACATCAAAATAAAGGCGAAAACCAACTTTATCATTTTCCCATGCCGGGCCCTCTGTTAAAAACGGGGGCAAGGGTTGTTTACTAAAGTCGGTAGCCAATTGCCCCGCCGGAATTGAATCTTTTTGAAGATCTGCTCCAAAAATATCGCCAGCATCTTTCCTTCTATGCCTTGCATGTGCACGAGTATTTACTATAGTTGGCTGAGTACCAGTTATAGAAATCTTAAAAGATGTTTTCTCTTTTGGTTTAAAAGAATGGAGGAATACCGCCTCATCCCATTTTCCATCGTTGTTTAGATCGTCAAATTGCACTGCCTCACGGCCTTTAGCGTTTTCAACAGTTATGAACTTCCCAGCAGGGATGGCACCTAATTTCTTTTGAATCAAGCCGCGGCTTAAAACAACCAACTCATCATTTCTCTGTAATGCAACAGGATTGGAAACCTGAATAAGCTTTTGCGCAAAAATCGAGTTACCAACTAAAAGGGACAAAGGCAATATTAGGATACCTTTCTTAAAGAGGGATAATTTAGCAGTGTAGTTCTTTATCTTCATCAATTTGATGCGTTTGTTCTTTTATTAAGCTGTATTCTTCGCCGAGTCACGGATAATTAGATTTGTAGGGACAACTACAGTTTTTTTCTCATGTACTTTATTAGTATCCGACAGGCGTTTTAGCAGTATATTAATCACATTTTCTGATATGGACTGAATTGGTTGCGCAACTGCAGTAATAGAAGGAGTAAATAACCTGAATAAATTGTAATCATCAAATACAATTACACCTAAGTCTTTTGATATTTTAATACCGAGATTTTGGATTGCTTCTAAACCGGCATCTGCGAGATAGTTAGTGGCGAAAAACACCGCATCCACTTTTTTATTCGATTTTAAAAACTTCTCAATTTCCGCCACTGTCTTTTCAACCTCTTCATGAAAAACTATTTTCTTAATGATTGATTCATTAGAATGTTCTTCAACAGCTTTTACGTAGCCATTTAAGCGGTCCTGCATCTGTATCTGATCAGATTCCAGGGTGATCAATGCTATATTTTTATAGCCATTTTCATATAAGTGATTGATTGCGTTGTACGTCCCCTCGAAGTTATCTACCACTACTGTATCTGTCTCGATTTCAGGGAAGAACCTATCGAATAACACAACCGGAAGATTGTCTGACAATAAGGCCTTGACATCTTCTTCTATTCCTGGAGAAGGCGCAATGATATAGCCATCCACTTGCCTGGTACGGTAAATATTTATTAATTCCTTGGTTTTTTGAGTATCGTTTTCAGTGCTACTATAAACAATTTTATATCCCTTTTTATAGGCTTTCTCTTCTATCAAACGGGCAATGCTGGAAAAAAATGGGTCGGATATGTCTTCGATAAGCATCCCGATAATTTGAGTTTTACCCGTTCTTAACCCTCGTGCAAACTGATTAGGCTGATAGCCAACTTCTTTAATATATTTTAAGATTTTAGACTCAAGCGCCTCGCTGATATGATTTTCACGGCCCTTTCCATTGAGTACAAAAGACACTGTGGTCTTTGATACACCCAACTCTTTTGCTATGTCTCCAATGGAAATCTTTTTCTTCATACGTTGGTGATATATGTTTTAAGTAAATGCAATATTAAGCTTTAAATGTATTAGACAATCATTTGGCATGCAATTTTTGCATTCTCAAGCCCACTGTGCATTTATTTAAACAATTTACAAAGATATTAAACCGATTTAGAAATGCAGTAAAATGATTCTAATTCGTTAGCTTATTAAACGTTGATTAGTCGCTCTATTTATGGAAAAGGCAAAAATATAAAGCGGGAACGACAGTAATGCCAGCCCCCGCCTTAGAGAAGTGTATAAATTATTATGTTGCGCCGATTGTGGCTATTTGGAATACATCAACGTTCCAAAGCCTAACTGGTCAAACCCACCACTATTAGGCCCATAATTTCCTCCGCCGCCTTCAGGCCTCACTTTTTCAGCGAATTGTTGAGAATACTTGGCTGAGATGCCTTTAATTTTGGCGTAATGATTATAGATTAACTCCCAGGATGGCCTTAACGTGCCCCGCTGCTCAGCAGAAACATTAGTATGCGTAACCTGGTTTGATCCACAATTTGTATAGGGAACAAAAGGGACAGTATTAGCAAGGTCAACATTGTATTTAGCGGTATACTCACATAAGGCCAAAACCTTATTATTGTCGTAAGCAAAAAGATCAACGCCTATATTATATGCCATCTGGCAAAAAGATCCATACAGAGAAATTACCAATGTGGCATGGCCCTGGTCTCGGCCAGATTCCTGCCCCTGGCCCAAATCTTCGGTACCAACTTTATGCCTGTGAATTACTGCATTATTAATATTACCTGTCCCTACCCCCATTTTAAAATACTTAATGGCAAAATTGATTTTGCTCATATCATCGGTCAATATTCCAATGGCCAAAACGGTATTCATATTAGCGATATCCCAGTTGGTCCAGTAATGGGAATTACAGGTACCGTTATGCCGTTCCAGGAAATCTATCGCAAGGGGATAAAAAACAGTATTCATCCAGGCTTTAAACTTGGTAAAATCAGCAGAAGCCCAGCCTGAATACGAGCGTAAAAGTTCTGCCGCATTAGCAAACTGATAACCGTAAATTCCTGAAGCCAGAAATTTGTTAGAATCGCCGCTAATTTTGGTGCAGGTACTTGCCCAAGCGTTCAAAATCTGAACAGCTTTTGCAGCATAAGCATCATTACCTGTAAGTTTCCATCTTAGAGCTAGCTGATAAGCAGCAGCGACATCTCGGTAAGCAGCACCGTAATTATCAGGGTTCGGTTCTTCTCTTGACCCTCCGCCACGAATAAGGGTTGCTACAGGTGCAGGAGTATAATTTACATTTGCGTAAGCACTGGCTGTCAATAAATCCCAACCAGACTTCCAGGGTTGTGCGCTGGCATTTACTTTAGTTTTTACAAATTCTAAATCTGCAGCGGTATGCAACATGCATGGATGAGCGATAGTGATGGTTTCTGTTGATGTCGGCTTTGGCTCGGTTTTAGTCCCTTCATCCTTACTTTTACTACAGGAAGTTAAAGTTAACAATACGAATACTGCTGCTGTAATCTTCTTCAACAATTGATTCTTATTCACGTCCTTCTATTTTTACAAATCCAGCTACCTGTTTGATAGCTGGATTTTATGAATTATTGATTGATATACGCTTGAAGATCGGATAGTGAAGCAAACGATTTCACCCAATGAACTTCGTACTTATTACCACCTGCTGCTACCTGATCTGCGGTTAAAACAAAGTCAGCTACTTTTAATTGAAATATACTTAAAGTTGTGGCTGAGGTTGTAGATAGTTTTACAGCACTACCACCAAAAGTGCCGGTACTTAAATCAGCATAATGCACCTGTACGCCATCCTTGCCGGTTATTGTAGTAAGTTTATTATTGCCGTTTAAATAAGTTCCGTTGTTTGTGTCAAAAATTACGTTTCCGGTTCCCAATGGCCTGTTAAATTTAAATGCGATTATAGGATACCTTCCAGCATGTAAAATCGCACCGCCTGTCCTGAAAAAATCGCCTCTATACCTAGTCCCGGGGGCCATTGTTACTAAAAACTTATCATTAGCAATCACTCCGGTGGCATTGACAGTTGGCGTTTTCCACACGGTAGTACTCTGATTAAACAGGTCATTAATTTTTCCAGCTTCTACACTAACTTCTATTGTAGCGTTAACGTTAGGGTTAACTCTTGAAGCTACAGTAATAATAGCCTGGCCATCGCCAAGTCCTTTAATTACGCCATTAGTAACCGAAACAATGTTGGAATTACTGCTAGACCAAAGTAATGGTTGATCTGCCGCGGCTAAAGGCAAAACAGCCACTTCAAGTGTACGGGATTCTCCAATAGCCAAGGTGCCCGAAAGAACTGTGGTGAAAGAAAGGCTTGTAATTGGAATAACTTCTTTTACGGTTACTTCAATGGACTGGCTTATGCCGCTTCCGTCGGTAGCCTTTGCGGTTATAGTTGCCTTTCCTTTAACCAGGCCTGTAACCACTCCTTTACTATCTACGGTTGCCACCTGAGTATTGCTGCTTGTCCATTTTAGCGTTTTATAGGTTGCGTTTGCAGGGGCAATAGTAGTTGTAAGAGCAAGTGTCTCGCTTTCGTATAAACTAGGATTTGCATTTGTAAAAGTGATGCCTGAAATAAAATCCATATGGTCAATCACCTTTACTACTATTGAAGATTTTCTGTAACTGCCATCTGTTGAAGCCACAGACACGGTTGACGTACCAAGAGTTAACGCTTTAACCTTACCCTCTTCTGTAACAGTGGCGATATCTGGCATACTGCTAGCCCACACCAACTTATCGTTAGTTACCTTTTCAGGAAGCACAGCTATGCTAAGCGATGAATCCTTGCCTATAAGAAGGGAAAGGGTATCTGTTGTTTTTATCTGAATTTCTGAAATAGTAAATTTCTCTACCGCTATTTGTTCTAATGCTGATTCTTCGCAGGAACTAATAAATAAGGCGGAAAAAGCCCCGAAAATTGTAATAAGAGTTAAGCCTTTAGAACGAGCACTTAACATAAAGTCTAGAATTTTCATAATACATTATTTATAATGAAAAGGAGTTATCAATAATTCATATAGGAATGATGTAAGCCCAAAAAGAGCTTACATCATTAGTTTTATTCCCAGCCAGAATTCTGTTTTAGATTCGGGTTTAATTTCAGCTGATCTGCTGGTAATGGGTACAGGTAATTACGATCAGCCCAGATTCTTCCGGTTTCCATAATTAAAGCACCCTCCGTATTCCTAGCTCTTGTCGAAGCTGCTGCCCAAGTGGTTTGGAACTGGGTGCCGGTCCATTTGATGCCCAACATATCCTGAGGCATTTCTATTTCGGCAGTTTTCCACCGTTTCAAATCATCAATTCTGAATCCTTCGTTGAATAATTCGATGGTGCGCTCTCTTCTAATTTCTGTACGCATGCTCAATCCATTCGTGGTTACAAATGCATTACTTAATTTAGGCATAGTAGTATTAACCCGGTTGCGTACCAGGTTTAGAGAAATATTCAGGTCTTCATCTGAAATTGCACCATCTCGTTCAAAGACAGCTTCAGCATAGTTTAACAATACCTCAGCATAACGAATAATCGGAAAATCATATCCTTCTGAGCGGGATGGAACAAACCGCTCTGTGGCCCACTTCTGGTTATGGTAACCGCTATTGTATGTAGGCATGAACGAAGTGTATGCGGCAGAAGCAAGGTCAGCGGCATCGCCCGTCCAGGTTACCCTTGGTTTGTTTTCCCTCCAATAAGGCTTGCCGGCTGGCATTAGCGTATATCGCATTCGGTTATCACGATTCTGATATTCTGATATCATCGTTGCATAACCTTGGAACTGTGTATTGTTAGGATTGTCTATTGGCAAGCCATTTTTTGTAAGGTAAAGATTGGCAAACTTGCGGGTAACATACTGAACATTCGCGAAAGACTCATGAGTGATATTTTCACCGATCGGGTTTAATACTTCATCATGCCTGTTCACAAAAATGTATTCCTTGTTGTCAATCTTCTTTAAACCCGCTGGGTTTGACTTAGTATCTTCCAGGATAAATAAATACTTCAGAGCAGAATCACCTAAAGCCGTTGGCTTGAATAGGCTATACTCATTGCTTGTAATAACCTCTTTTGCAGCTTTAGCTGCAATGTCAAGTAAAGAAGTAGCTCTTGCCGTATTGTTCCTGAATTTCTGCCAGGTGCCTTCATATAAAGCAACCCTGGATAAAAATGCCAAAGCAGTACCTCTAGTTACACGGCCAGCGTCTCCTGATTGAATAGCACTTTGCAATGGAAGAGACGGAGCAGCGGCCTGCAAATCAGCTATGATAAAATCCGCTACTTCGCTGCGGGAGTTCCTCCCTGAATTAAGTTCTGGAGACTCCGTATCTAATAAATGGTCTACAATGGTAACGTCTCCATATAATTGCAATAGATCAAAATACACATAGGCTCTGAAAAATCTGGCCTCGGCAACAAATTGAGCGATCTCTTGTGGCTTGTTATAAGACGCAGCTGCAGTTAACAAAACATTTGTTTCACGAATTCTTCTAAAAGCCCCTGAATAGTTTCCATCGGCTGCAGGAATTGTGTTATTTCCATTGCTGAATAAATTCGGAGTTGAAGAAGTTAAAATATCAGACCTTTTATCACTGTGCGGCGAATCATATACAGCGCTTCCAAAGTCTCTTCGCCAGGAATAAAACTGGTTAGCAAAGACTTTAAAATCATTTGAGGATTTCCAGAAATTTTCGCCTCCAATTTGGTCTAAAGGACTCAGATCTAAATCCTTATTACAACCATATTGAGATAAGGAAAGTGCAAGAAAGACGCCTAATATATATTTTATGCTTTTTATTTTCATGATTTATCAAATTAGAATGATGCTTGTACACCTACTGTATAAAACCTGTTAAAAGGATACCTCTGAAAAGTAGTTACGGTACGGGTTGCTTCCGGATCCCAACCATCATTAATTTTGGTGATCTCCCAAAGATCACTTCCGGTAACATATAGCCTAAGCTTTGTAAATGCTTTTGTTTTGTTAACCAGAGCATGTGGAAGGTTATATCCTAAAGACACGTATTTCAAGCGCAGATAAGATCCATTCTCTACAGACCAGGACGAGGCTTGGTAGTTATATGTATTTATAGCTCCATCTGTGGAATATCTCGGGAAATGCGCCCCGGTATTTTCAGGAGTCCAGTTATCCCCTACTGATTGATTGGTTGTATTCAAATAAACGGAACGGAAAGGAATTCTCCAGTTTACATCATTTCTAAATGTTGTTCTTTCGCCTGCTCCTTGAAAAGTCACAGAAAAATCGAAGCCTTTAAATTCTGCACCAGCATTGAATGAATAGGAAAGCTGTGGATCATCTGTACCAAGATAAGTTAGGTCATTAATGTCTAATTTTCCATCACCATTAGCGTCTTTGTACATGTTATCGCCTAACTTAATAGCACTGCTTAAGCCAATACCATTACCAACATTGTATTTATCCAAATACGCAAGCCTTTGCTCCTCAGACTGGATGCGCCCGTCATAAACCAAACCAAATATAGAGTTTAGCGGATAGCCCTGAACTTTATCCTTAAATCCTGATTCGATTGCGCTTCCTACACCTAAATCTATGATACGATTTTTAGCATAAGTGATAACTCCGCCTATTCTGTAAGTTACATTCCCAATTTTATCAGCCCAGTTTAAAACACCATTGTATCCGCTTCCTTTAAACTTACCAAGATTTTGCTCGGGGGCCGTCGCGCCTAGTGGTGCTGAATAAGTTTGGGTAATCAACATATTGTTATTTTCTTTCTTGAATACTTCTACAGTACCAGAAAGCTTGTTTCTTAACACAGCGAAATCTAAGCCCAGGTTATAATTGTGAATCCGTTCCCAGGTACGTTCATAACTTACCAACCGGCCATCTGTAGTAATAGTACTTACTTTTCCTGCACCAAGATATGCTCCAGTTCCCGAGCTTGTATTATATAATGGCTGTCCATCATATCTTGAAATAGAGGCTGGATTACCAACTATACCATAAGATGCCCTCAACTTAAGTTCATTGAAAATATCAAGTTTTTTTACCAGGTCCTCTTCAGAAATGCGCCATCCTACGGAGCCGCCATAGAACCCATTCCAACGATTCACCCGCAAAAATTTAGAAGATCCATCGTAACGGCCTTGAACTTCCAATAAATATTTGGACTTATAATCATAATTAAAGCGACCCAAGTAAGCCCCAATCGCTTCTTCCCACTTCTCCTTACCCGTAGTTTGCGTGCCTACACCACTTAAAACAGAAAGAGAAGAATTAATATCGGTCACCCTCGCTGAGGTAAAATCGTATGCCTTATACTCATACTGAGCACCTACCATAGCCTTTAGGTTATGGTTTTGCTTAATGGTTTTTGTATATTGAAGAGATCCAAACACAGAATAGAAATCAGTCTGTGCGTTACTTTCCTGAAAATAACTACCTGTTGGTGTCGGATTAACTCTTGATGGCACCAATCCTCCAGAGTAAGAATACCATTCAATGCTATTCTGCTGTATATCCCTGTTTGCAGCGCTCGTGTTATATCCGAGGTTACTTATAAATTGCAAATCTTTAAAAATCTTATACTTAATCGTCTCGCTAATATTTATTGAAGACACTTTGAGTTTGTTATCTCCTCCAAGCTCGGCAAACCAGTTTGGTGTATATTGCCCGCCCCAAGCATAAGGTTTGCCATTAACTGAAGAAGTTGGCAAGCCTGGTTGTGGATATGCCTGGCCCAATGAGCTTCCTAACATAGTAGGAGAAACTTGATTCTGACGACTATAGGCAATCACGGATTCGATGCTAAGTCTATCAGAAACCTGAAAATCATTAGTAAGTCTCAGATTGTAACGCTTATTTGTGTTATTACCAAACTTTAGCACTCCATCATCATTTAAATAACCCAGCGACAAACGGTAAGTAGATTTCTCATTACCTCCAGAAACACTTAAGTCATTCTGTGTAGAATTAGCACCACCCCATAAAACATCAGACCAGTTATTATCTAAAAATACATAGTCAGTAACATCTGTAAACGCTCCTGTAATAGGATTTGCATTTTTACTTAAATCAATATAACCGCCACGGTTAGCCAATGCCAAATTAGCATATCTAATCCACACATCCTCTGCTCCAAAACCGTCATTGGTTCTGGCTCTAATTACACCATTCGCCCATTCATCGAGACTCATTAGCCGGGGCTGAAGCCCTACTTCCTTTCTTGTATAAGAACCGTTATAATTAACAACAGTCTTTCCCTTTTTTCCTTTCTTAGTAGTTACCAGCACCACGCCACCTGCTGCTCTTGAACCATAAATGGCCGCAGCGCCATCTTCGAGGAAGCTAATATTATCGATATCTGAAGGGTTTAATAAACGTAGTTCCCTTTGACTATCCATGGCAATTCCATCAATAATCACAAGGGCTTCAGTACCATTAACTGAAACAGCACCGCGCAATTTCATACTCCATGATTCATCACCTGGAGCCGAAGAGCTACGTGTAATAATTACCCCGGGAACCTGCCCCTGTAGTGCTTGCAGTGGACTAGCCAAAGACCCTTTTTCTTGAAAGGCTTTGGCGTCTACAGTAGCCACGGAACCGGTTAAAGTTGCCTTTTTCTGCGTTCCGTAACCTACGTTAACTACCACTTCCTGCAATAGGTTATTATCCTCTGACAGCTTTATAATCATCGGATTATTGAAATTAGCGGCGATTTCGACAGCAGAATAACCTATATAGTTTATTTGTAGAATAGCTCCATCGGGTGCATTTAAACGAAAAGCCCCGTTTACATCTGTAGTAGCACCCGTTTTACTTCCTTTTACTTTAACTGATGCACCAATAATAGTCTCGTTGGTTTTAGCATCGATAACTTTTCCTGTTACTTGCCTATCCTGAGCGATAGTAACATTGCAATAAATAGCAAAAAACAAAAAGAGTAAAAACACTCTTCCCCTCTTTTCGTGTAAAGTTTTCTTCATGATTACTTTAAGTTTGTTTGATCGGTTAATTTCTCTAACTAAAGCGTTTTAGTTTAAAGCTTGAAATCCCTTCTTCAAGCTGCTGCTAAATGAGCACATTTTTTAAAACTGCATCTTTTTGGATCTTTTTTTGGTTGGCCAAGTCAAATATAATAACAACTAAAACGATTTAGCAAATCATTAGTAACTTTTCGTACATCCGCTAAAAAATCTTTATTTTGATGATAAACTTCTAAATTATCTTCGCATTTGTTAACAATTTATGATAAAAATCCTCGACATAAGTGTCATTTAAACATGGCTAAATCGTTTTAGTAAAACGTTTTAGTTGTCTTTTTGCGGCATCAGAGGGTTTAAGGGGTATGTAGGTGAGAACATTTACTCAGATAGCATAATAGCTACTACATCCAAATTAAATGGAGCTTATAAACTTTTCCGAGTAAAAAAAAGCCCTGCCGGATACATAGCGTAGCGAAATTTAAAGATGCCATTCCACAAAAAAAGGGAAGCTTTTGGCTTCCCTTTAAGATTAATCTGTGCTATTATCAGCTATTTTATCCTAAGATTAGTTAACATAGAAGCCGGCAGCTCTACCAAATATTGGCCATCTTTTATTTTTTTAGCAACGAACACCTGTCCCGCCTGATTATTGATGCTTAGTGTTTCCTGATTCGATGAAGGCCGATAACTAAAGGTTACTTGTAAAGGTTTATCAGACACATAAGTCCATTGAGTATTGTTCACTGTTAAAGCAGCGGTTGCGTCATTAGCCGACCTTAATGAGTACTGCTTATATGTTAACTCCTTCCCTTTTCCCAGAAATAAGAATTCAGGGATATTATTCGCCTCGCGCACCACGGCATAATTAGCACTTACCCTAAAATCTCTAAAAGAGGTTTCGGCGGCAGTAGCTGATGAAAAGATATAATCGGTAGTTCCTTTTTTACTTTCTACCATTAAACCGACGAAAGAAGAATCAGCGGTGATGGCATCGAAAGAGCTAATTGACTTTATACTTGCATTGCCTTCCTCTACGGGTTCAAAAACAGCTGCAAATGGCTTATTCCAGGCTGCTCCTTCCTGCCTTACAACTACGGCAGGCACTGGCAAATGAGAAATCGTGTCTGGCAAAGCGCCCCTTGTTGTGGCCTTTGCAATTGGCGTTTTCACGCTGAATACTTCGCGGCCGGGATAGCCTTTCATCCACATATTCATTTGCAATAGCCCCTTATCTGGGTGGTTCAGATTAAACCTGGCTGTAAAATCATTGCTGGTTGATACCGATTTCTTATCCCATATGTAGTCGTAACCAAACATATCGCCATCGGCAAATGCCAGCTTATCTGTTGGATTTAATGCTAAAGCTTTTCCGGCATTATCTGCAATTATAAGTTCCTGGCCTATGTTATGATAGAAGTAATCGTGCCTTTTGTCTTTCCCTGACTTCTTCGCTGACCTGAAAATATCTACATAATACCCAGCGGTGCTATCTAGGCGGATGATGCTCATTAGGCGGCGTTGATCCGCATTGGTTTCTGGTTCAAGGAAATACAGATCAGAATAGGTTAGGCCATCAAAATAACCCGTCTTTTGCTGAGATGCAGGGTAAGAGCCTTTTACCTCGAACCCATGGTTACTTCGCATTTCTGGGTATGACGAAATCCCATCAACAACCACCGTGTTATGCGCTACAAACTGCGAATAGTACTCCTTATAATCCGCCTGGAAATAGCTTGTGCCTATGCCGGCCTCGGGAGCCATAATCACTCCTTTTCCTATCAGTTCCATGGCAATTCCGTTTGCATGGGCGTGGTTTCCTTTTGAGCCAGCCTGAGAAATCATTAATCCATTGTTGGCAGTAAAACCGCTTCTTTGAACAAAATAGCTGGAATTAGGCGCACTAAAGGCTGCGCTCATGAAATCTTGCGGCTGGGCGGCTGGTATATCACTTCTGAGATTTACTGCCGCGGCAGAGAATAATTGTAGAAAGTTACGGGGCGACTGCTTTTCTTTTTTTACTTCCGATTTTACGCCGTTAATCATCTCAACAGTTTTGATATAGCGTGTAAACTGCTCTTCCTGGGCTTTTTTGTTATGTTTTTGAGCATTGGCAACGAGCATAAATGCAGCATCCAAGGATAAATGACTGTAATACGTATCGCCGAATGCGACTGTATAACCATTAGGATACAGGTATTCGGGCATCGCCAGTACTGCTTTCTTAAGAATCGGCAGTTGCTCTAGTACATCGAAATTTAATACATCATCGTAAAGAGTTGCCAGAGTAAGGAATTCTTTAACAACCATCATTGAGTAGCCCGGACTTTCGTTCCAGATACCAGTAATGGGGTCAAAACCATATTTTATTAACTTCGGCAAAGACCATTGCCTTAATACATCTCTATTCAAAACCTGATTCAGGTAAAATTGCGCTCCTTTTCCGTCGGCATATTGCTTATCATTCTCAAGAATCAATGCTACCTGCGACACAAACCGAGCCTCAATTAAATCCCAGTTATTGAAAGGAACTCCATTCTTAACAATAAGATCGGCCCACTTTTTAAAGGCATCAGCATAGATATTCATTTTAGCTGGCGCCTTCTTATTAAGGTACGAGTGCAAGAAATCATAGCAAAGTGTCAATTCATCAAGGATATCTTCATGTATTACTTCAAAAGACGAAAGGCCAACAAGTGTTTGAATATGGCTATGATTTAAATCAACCGGCTCCTTGCGATAATAGATGCCTTGCATATAGGTGTCGAAAATATCGTAGGCAAACTTTGCATATTTCTCTTCGCCGGTGTACCAGTAAAAGAATGCAGCTGTTTGCGCCATGCTGACGATGTTCCTGTTGATCGACTCCACTATCCGGCCAGATTTAGATTGCTCTGCCCATTCGAGCGGGCGGCCGGGCTTAGTTGTGTTGTGCAGCAGTAAACCACGAGGATCATCCATGTATGGGGTAATGTCTTCTAATTTGGGTGCTGCATAAATAGTTACCGCATCTCTGCTTCCGGTATAGCGCACAGTTGGAACCGGAGCTTCTCCTGTGGCATGCGAATACACCGGCCCTTTTACATAAACATCTGTGGATTTAGTTTTCCAATACATCTGTAGGCGGGACACAATCCACTGAGGATCTGATTGATGACGGTTTACATAAGGATCGATGTATTCCTTTGATTTATTAAAAGTTTCCTTAGCCCATTGCTGGGCCTCCATCAACTTTTTAAGTTCCTTTTTCCCCGTTGCCGCTTTCGTTATAAGCCGGGGGTGCGAACCTGTAATGCTTGATGGAATTTTAATCTCCTGAGCTTTTGATAGTACAGAAAATACTAAGAAAAAAATGATTAATAAACGCATATCTAAACGTGTGTGATGTTATTACTTATCAATTCTAAACCAATCGATATCTGCATAGGCACCTGTGCGTACATCTGGACGGCTGGTACAAAACAGTCCAACTTTGGCTCCTATCCATTTATCCGGCTTTGCGGTAAACATCTCCCCTAAGGGCTTAAAGCTTACTCCATCTTCGCTGTAGCTGAACGAACAGCTTGCATTGGGAGCCTTTACATTAACCCTAAGATATACTTCGGAGGTTTGAATTGGCGCTGAAGCAACAACTTTTTCGGATTCACCGTTTAAGGCATTCATGCATATTATCTGCTGTACCTGATAGCCTTTTTCATTTTTACTAATGGAAATATAAGAGTAATCGTTGCCCATAATCAACAGCCCGGCTTTTTTGCTTTGCCAAACATCCCATTCTATGGAAAATTTAATCTTGGTTGTGGCCGTAAAATCTGGTGCCGGAAATTTTTGCAATAATAAATTTGGAACCGGCCATAAGTTCACCGCATTAACCGGTTGAGGATATGCAAACAGGCGTAATGAGCCCTTTGCCTGATTTAAAAAGCTCCAGGTAACCTTGGGGTTAGCGTGCCATTGCCACTGCAGTCCGATTTGCGATTGATTAAATTCATCGCTTTCCGGAGGTGTTACTATCGGATAAACCTTGCCAACATCCGGCTTTTTATAAGTTAATGCAGGCTCGCCTTTTCCATCACCATCGCTATCTATACCAATTACAGGCCAGCCATCTTTCCATGTAACAGGCTGTAAATGCACAACCCGGCCATATGCTCCAATATCCTGAAAATGCAAAAACCACGACTCGCCTTTAGGTGTTTCTACCCAAGCGCCCTGGTGTGGCCCGTTAATTTGGGTGTTGCCCTGGTCCATTACAATCTTCTCTTCGTACGGGCCGTAAATATTTTTTGAGCGAAGAATAAGTTGCCATCCAGTTGCAACTCCACCCGCCGGGCAAAAGATATAATAAAATCCATCCTTTTTATGAAGCTTAGGGCCTTCAACCGTATGGTTATAATCGTGGCCACTGTAAACATTTTGTCCTTCGTCAATAACTTTTGAACCTTCACCATTCATTTTAAAAACTGTAAGCAGGCTGTTTACCCCCGCACGGCTGCCAGCCCAACCTACAGCTAAATAAGCTTTTCCGTCTTCATCCCAAAAAGGCGCCGGATCAATAATTCCTTTTCCGCCTAATACCAGTTCTGGCTTAGTCCATTCGCCGGAAATATCTTTAGCTTTTATAAGGTAAATTCCAAAATCAGGATCCGGATAGTAAATTAAAAACTCGCCATTTCGGTAGCGGATACATGGAGCCCAAACGCCTTTTCCATGCATGGGCACATCAAAAACCTCGGACGGTATTTGTTTTTTTAAAGCATAGCTAACGAGATTCCAATTGACAAGATCTTTTGAATGCAGAATGGGCAAGCCGGGCGTACAGTTAAAACTCGAACTTACCATGTAATAGTCATTCCCTACCCTAATAGCGTCTGGGTCTGAATAATCTGCAAATAAAACGGGATTTTTGTAGGTTCCGTCGCCGTTATCAGCTACCCATACTTTTGACACATCTTTCAATGATTGCTGGGTTGAATCATTACTGGTAAGTTCCTTTTTGGTAGTGCAGGAAATTGCCGAAATAAAGCATGCACTTAATAAAGCTATTCTAAATTTCATCACTTATGGCTAATACAATTTATAGGTTTGATCTGGTTTGTAATTTTTTTAAGTCTTACACAACAAAAGATAAAAAACCCCGGCTGGTATTTGGGGAATACGGCAATCCGGGGCTATAACCAATTTATTGTGAAGATCTTTAAAACTCGTCTATCAGCTTCGGCCCAAAAAAGCCTCAGCATTAATTACATTTCAAATATACACTCTAAATCGGTTTAGTAAAAATTATTTTAAAAAATTTCAAACATTTTTTTTGATGTAAGCTTAATCGCTCGCTTTTTTATAAAATCGGATAACCAAGGTTAACTTTTTTCTTAATGTTGATAATAAACGCAACGCCCTTTTAAGCTATTCTCTTATTATAAACGGGAATGCGTGTAAACGTCAAACTCTTCATTAAGACCTACCGTGGGTACACAAGTTTTTAAAGTGCTAAAACCCCATCGGGGTTAAATGTCGGTAGAAAAAACAGTCCGATATAAATTCCGTGCCGTAGGTACGGCACTATAAATCCTGCTATAGGTGGCGTACCTACGGCATGCAAAACCGTTCACAATGAAATTTTTTACTCCCGAACATTCGGGACACCTATGGTGCATTTCTAATTTGTTATTTAATGACATTAGGGTAGGAGAATATTTTGACACGGGGGTCAGGGAAATCGAGTTTAAAGCTGATAACCAACCTCGGACGGTTTACTGTGAATGATTTATCCTTATTTGGCCTGAATAAATTTAAAGGCGATTTCTCTGGCAAACGGGTTTACAAGCTACTTCTTAGCGTCAACGTTTATCTTAAAAGAACTGAAACCGAGCCCACCGCCCATGTCGCTTCCCTGTACAATAACCGTATAGGTTCCGGTTTTGTCTGACGTATAAAAACTTGCTTTGGCTTCGCCTTGCTGATTAGAAAGTATGTTGGGATTCCAATAAATTGTAGGCCTAAAATCTGAGAACTTCGTAGGAACCGGAGCTATGTACTTTGGGTTATAAAAGTTTTTTGGCCAGGTTAAAGGCAATGGCCGATAAACTGCAATACCCGGCGTCGTTTTTGCCATATAGCCATTGCCCGACCGGGTAGTAATTTCGATAAAGGCTATATCGTTGGATGAATTGAGTTGCTCCTGAATGGTAAGGTTGTCTGCGCCATACTTGCTTGTGTACCTCATGTTATACATTACTTCCACACCAAGAACATCTCCAGCATTAATTCCAATAAGTGCATCGTTGACAAAATTATAATACTCGTTGGGTATGGGCGGGTCGTTGGCAAAATACATGCGGTCAATAGCGAGTCCATCGATTACAAAACGCACTTTCTTTTCATTTAAATAGAAGTATCTTTCGGCACCCTTAAATCTTACATTGAACCCTTTTATTTGTTTTTCAAGCAATTGTGCCAGATTAATATTGCCAGCATTTAATGCATCTTTCTCATTTAATACCTGATCGGCCTCGCCTGGGCCATTAAGATTCTTAGAATTTCTTACAGGTTTTTTGGCTGTCACTACAACCTCCTTAAGCACATACTTTCCTTCTTTTAACAACTCGCTTTTTATTTTTTCGCGGTTTTTTACCAATTGGAAGTAGGCGCTATCAATATTGACAAACCATGGCGTAGTTACGGGGTATTTAAACTTTGTTGCCACTGCAGGCTTAAATACGTCCAGCTCTAAACCAACATTGAAGCTTTTTCCGCGGGCATTGCGAACTTGGACAAAAAACGAAGCGGTATCTACCGGAGGCAGGTTTCTGAATATAAAGCGGCCGTCTTTGTTGCTTATTGTGTCTTTAAATACCTGGTATTTACCGTTAGATAATAGAAGCAACTTTGAGTTAGCCACTGGCTTGTTGAATATATTAAGTACTTTTCCACTTACCTTGTATTCAGGCTCAGCAACAAATGCAGGCTTGATTGCAGGATCGAAAATATCGTTCCACTTGTACCCAACCCAACCTTGCGTTAGCATAAGTAAGTCCGCAGCACTTCCAGCTTCTTCTGAGCCACTAAGATACCATGACGGATCTTCAATGTTCCCCTTTATATCTGAGGAGAGGAAAATTTGGCTCAGAATGTTATTTTGCTGAGCATTAATCTTAACCTGCGAATCATCTGTTACTGAAAGGGATAAACTGCCCACAACCGGCTTTCCCTCGGCTGACTGTACTTGTAAAGACAGGGGCACACTATCCCGAACAGAATAACTTGGTTTTGAAGCTGATACCTTAATATTTAAAGCATTTTTATGGTGAATAAACGTAATACGCTCGTTTAGTGGCTCATTCTTGTCGTTAAACAACGTAAAATGGGCCACGCCAGATGCAAACAAGCTTTTAGCTACTTTACCTGATATTCTTTGCTTATTGGCAATAATGGTGGCAGCATAACGAATTTGCCCGTTAGACATACCTGCCAATTTGTAGCTCTGATTATTTACCAGATTCTCGCTAAGGAGGATATACACTCGCAGGGAATCTGATTTTGGGTTATTAATTACCTGAAGTAAGCTTCCAGATGCCCTAACAACAGGCAAAGGAAAAACCTTTTGGGTACCATCTTTTAGTTTTACATGTGCAGAATACACTTGATTAGGCTCTGGAGTTATTGTTACTTCACCCATGCCCTTGTGACTTGATGCAAACGCAATTATTTCTGTACCAGCAGCGTCTTTTATAAGGCCTTCAACGTCTTTGCCCAAACCATCCGCCCCCAAGGCTTTGAATCCTAACCTGGTCGGCAAGCCGGCCACCATATAGCCACTTTCGGGCATAAATTGCAGATCGAGTGCTTCTGGCTGATTGAAACTTATTGGGAATGAAACTTTTTGCTTTTCTCCTCCTTTTTCTTCAGCCACAAAAAACAATGGGCCGTTTAAGTTTTCAGGCAGAATGATGTTGGCCTCCAGCCTGTCTTTCACAGTCTCATAAGCATCCTTGGCCAGTACTTTTCTACCGTCGTAAATTTTCCACTGAATTGATTTATAGCCCAGAGGTTTCCCATCTGCATTTCTAAATTGTGCTGAAAAATTCAGGGTCTTTTTCCCTCCCTCTGTTTTTACATCGCTCAACTGACTAACTACCCAATGGCTTCCTTCAGCTTTGCTAAGATAAATGCGCTGTTTATAAAAAGATTCGGGGCCGAAATTCTGCATCCAATTGGTATATGCCCGCAAGGTGTACACCCCTTCCGAAAATGTATCATCAGGCAAGGTTATCTGCCCCCAACACAAACCAATAACCACCGGGACCGATATACGCTTTACAACAATGGCACTGTCATTAATTAATTCGAGATACAACAAGCCGCTTTTATTGGTATAGGACAAATTGTTGCCATTGAAAATATAGGACTTAAACCATAGAGTATCGCCAATTGCATAAGAAGGGCGGTCGGTATGAACAAAAAGTTTTTCGGAGGGAAGCTTCAAATTAAATGAGTCCAAGGCCGCCGTTAGACTATTCATGCTATTTGAAAGGCCGTCAGATGCGGTAGGTTTCATCGCAGTTTTCTGGCTAAAAGCGTTACAGAAAACAAGGGCAAAAATTATAAGGAACCCGGATTTAACGAAATTGCTGCTTAGGTTGGGGCTTGAACACATGAAAAGATCAGGTATAGTTAGTTTGCTCCAAAGCTAAAAAATTATCTGTAACACCTGGTTAGTTTTTAAAATAGCAGGTAGGTGTTACAGATAATTCGAATACTAGAATACCTTTACATTGTCAAACTTAATACGTGTGCTATTGGGCATGCCGGAAGCTGCATAAAGTCCAATAAACAATGGCTTGCCCGATTCAAACCGGGTATTTCCTGCTGGAAGCCAATCATTTCCATTGGCTGACACATAGGCAAATACATTGTTGCCTTTGCGTTGCAAACGAAGCCAGTAATAACCAGTTAAGCGGCCATAGGTAACAGCCGATTCTGGCAGATTTGTTACTGTGTTTAAAACAGTTGTACTTTCTGATGCCTTACTCCGAGCTGTTAGTTTAACGTGCCAGTCGGGAGCCTCGATATTTGCCGTTTTGCCCGGATTTACACTTAAAGAAATATTTGCAGTATTATCGGCAAGCCCTTCGCGAATGCAAAGGCCAAACCTGGAAAACTGTGAACTTAATTGCGGCACATAGCGAGCCGTAATTGAGCCGTCGCCTTTTAAGGGAGTTCCGGCAAAATGGAAGGAATCTGATAAACTATCGATACCAGCTCCTGAAGCGCTAAAAGTAAATTCTTTGCCATTAAATTCTGTCGATCCGGATTGATTTACTTTTCCAATATCGGCCTGCACCCACAATAAAGGCAAACCCGCTGAAATTGCTGTCTCAATCGATCTTTTGCTTTCGCCTTTGGCATTCGAAGCTGTTATGGCATAATAATAAAGTTTGCCAGGTTTTACAGATTTGTCGGTATAGTTCGGTTCCGCGATGTTTTGAGCAATTACACTATAGGGGCCGCCACTTTTCTCGGCTCTTTTTACTATGTATGTTTTTGCACCAATTGGTTCGATCCAGGTTAGTGATATAGATTGAGGCGTGGATTTGGCGACTATTCCGGCGGGCGACACAGGAACAGCATCAGCTTTACCTTCCCCTGGTTTTACGGAAAAGAACAATGTGCCATATCCTGGATGGTCTGCCCCGGGTTTTCCAGGGCCCTCTGGACGGATTTTCTCTGCCGCCTGCTGAGTAAACGAAGCGCTTAGCCCCATGCGGTTGGCATAGTGATTATACACGTGTTCATAAACGGCACGCAAAGGGCCTCTGTCCTGCCTGGCAATGCTCAGGTGATGGTATTTTCCGGTGCGGTCTAAAGTTTCGGTGAAAGGCACTTCATTGCCGAGGTTAAATTGGGCTACATACTCAAAGCCCTTAAGCAAGCGGTTATCCGCATAGCCAAACAGGTTTAACCCCTGGTGCCAGGCGATTTCTGAGCATTCGGCAAGCATACCTATTCCCAACTGTGTATGGCCTTGATCCCGGCCACTTTCTTGTATCTGGCCTGCTTCATTAATTACATAATTAGTTAAACAACCGTTTCCATGTCCGTTTACATAATATTTGAGTGTTCTTTCAAACATTTCGCCATCGTTGCAAAAAACTGCAATAGACATCACCGTTTTCATTGCCGCAGCGTCCCAGTTCCCGTTGGCAAAGGGGGCGAAATCTTTAATTACCGGATAAATTACTTCTTTAAAATGTTTCTCAGCTTGCTTAATATCAGCTTGTTTCCAGCCTGAATTGGTATAACGAAGTATTTCTGCAGCATTAACCATTTTGAACGGCCCCAAGCCCGCCATTAAAACAGCATCTCGGCCGGTAATAGATTTAAGGGTCGAGGCCCAGGCATTTACAATTTCTATAGATTTTTCGGCGTAGGCTTTCTCGCCGGTTATTGCCCACATAATGGCATTGTGGTGGGCGGCATTGGCATCGCTATCATAAGTTGATTGGCCAACTGTTGGGTTACGGCCAACCATTTCCTTAGGCCCCTGCATTTTGTAGGTACTCTGAGAAGCGGGGTTCTGAGCAAATAGCTGATACCCCGAATAAATAGGCTCCTCCTTTGTGGCAACAGCTTTTTTCATTCGCTCCAAATCTTCCCGGCTATGAAATATGCCCGGATGGACAAAGTTTTGTGCGCCCGCAGAAGCACTTGCGAAGATGAGAAGGCTTAATGCCAGCAGATTTTTTATTGGTTTAATCATTATTTTGTTACTTAACTATATCCCAATACACCACGTATCTTTCCCTGTGAATATCATATAGTGGCTTTAGTATGATTCCTTCCTTTATTGTTTTAAACGTGAGCTTTTCTCCGGCTACTGGCTTTACTGCGTCGTTTAACTTATTAATTTTCAGATTTAGTGACTGCCTTATATCGCCAGGTACATTGTAATTATAAGTGTAATAATCATTGTACATTCTAGGGTTGGAATATGGGGCTTTGCTGATAAATCCATTTGTTCCCATTGTGCCTGCTAATACAATTGGGCCATAGGCAAGCGCAACCTTATCAGGATTATCATTTGTAGGGATAGCCTGCAGAGCCATTGGAAAAGATACTTCTATTTTATCGCCAGCTTTCCATTTTCTGTTAAGGGAGATATAGCTGCCGGCTTGCTGGCTTACTTTAACTGCTTTGCCATTTAGTTTTATTGATGCGCCATTTTTCGCCCATCCCGGATAACGGATATTCAAGTTTAAATTTGCAGAACCTGCCGATACAATGGTAAAGGTTGAAGTTCCTTCCTGCGGAAAGGTAGTTTCCTGCCTTAGTTTTAAGCCTTTTTCTTTCCAATCCAGTTCTGAAGAGATAAAGAGATTTACAAACAATGCATCATGGCTATGGTAGTATATCGACTCGCCATATTTTGCCTGGTTTTCAAATCCGCTGCCAACACAGCACCAAAACGAACTATCAGGCGTGCTATATACTTTATGGGCTCCGGGTAGCATGGGAAGGAAGTAAGCGACCATCCCGGTAGCAGGGTCTTGTTGCCCTAAAATATGGTTGAATAAAGCCTTCTCATAATAATCAGCATATTGAGCGCTGGCTGTATGAGTAAAAAGGTGCCTGGTCAATTTAAGCATGTTATACACATTGCATGATTCGCCGGTGTAGCCTGTTAAATGGTGAGAAATGTCATCGGCTTTGAAGAACTTTTCTTTGTCGCTATTGCTCCCAGTGGCAAATGAATGGTGGTTTATTACTGTTTGCCAGAAGAAATCTGCGCTGGCATGTCCCTCCCCTTTTCCATCCAACTCATATTGGCGGGTTAAGCCAAGCAGTTTAGGAATGTACGTATTGGCATGTTTTTTTTCCAAAATATCTTTATGCTCTTTTAAGGGGTCAAGCATATCATTATGATAGAAAAACTCTGCCAACCATTTGTATTCTGGTTTTCCGGTGATAGCGTAGAGGTTATAAAACGATTCGTTGATGCCGCCGAACTCGTTGCGCAACATAGTACTGCGCTGTTCTGCTGTTACCGGCTGCAGTTTTTTATGTGCCCATAGGCCCATTTTGGATACTACATCTAAGGCTTGTTTATTACCGCAATACAGATATTGATCAATTAGTCCTGAATAAATTTTATGCAGAGTGTACCAGGGCGCCCAAACTCTTTTACCTGCTAAATTGCGTTCAATTACTCCTTGCGGAAATGCACTCAAATAGCCATCCTGATTAAGCACTTTCTGTACTTCTGCCAATCCGGAAACCAGGCTGTCCGACTTAAGCTTGTACTTTTCATCGCCGGTTGAGGCGTACATCAAAGCCAAGCCGGATAGAATATGCCCTGTAGAATGCCCCCTTAATTCACAATCGAGAGCCTCCCAGCCGGCTAATTTTTTGGTTTGGAAATAGCCGCCTTCACTACCACTGTAAACTCCGGCATTAGTCCTGAAACTATGCAATAATTGGTTTACTCCAATGGATAACAGCCATTTCTGTTCCCGTTCCATATTTTGTTTAAAACGGCCATCAAGCAAGCGGACCGCGTCCAGGTCAAATGCAGAGGCTACGGGTTTCAATTTATCCTGCACGGCAAATTTTCCCGCATGCTGCCCTGGATAGTGAGATTGTGCCCGGACTGTTGCAATACTAATAAATGCGCACGCTAAAAGTAAAAGCTTATTCATGGTTTTAATTGCTGGTCCCTCTTTAATAACTTAATCAGCTAGTTCTCAGCCTCTTTTTCTTTCAAATTTCCAATCGGCTGTTATTTATCAAAGAGAATGTGTGTGTGTGATTTATAATTTAACACAAGTATATCAAAACTAAATCGGTTTAGCAAAAATCTTTTATACAAGATGATAATGCTCGGGTTTTTCCCTAAATGATACGCTTCCCTTCTGAACATATGATTGATCTCGCCACCTGATGCGCCCAAACTAAATTTGGTACTGCAAAGCGAATTACAAGGCTGTAGACTTACTGGCACATTTATGGCTAAAGTTAGTATATAAATTTGTGTACCATGAAGGAAGAAAAAACTGCACTGCTGGGCCTGGCTGCTACCTCTATGATGACCTTGTTCAGCTACTTAATTTCGGAACATAAAGGAAAGAACTTTAAAGAGCCTCTTCTTTTAGCAGGATTTCTAAAAAATTCTGGTTTTAGGACTGAGAAAGGCGCAGCAAACTGGGCAGGCTGGCTAACTCATTATGCTGTAGGAGAAGGCCTGGCGCTGGCTCACCCTTATGCCTGGCGAAAAACTCATTCCCGCCCTTCCGTTGGTTCGGGCCTGGCCTTGGGTGCCCTGGCTGGCTTAGGCGGAATTGCGGTATGGCATTTATGCTTTAAACTGCACCCTCAACCACCCAAAACCAATTATTACCGGTTTTACGGACACCTTTTCCTGGCTCATATTGTGTTTAGCCTTACCATGAGCCTGGGATCCAAAAATGATCGAAACTCCGGCTTACTGCCTACAAATTCCTACGGATTTCAACTCTTTAACAGGCTTCTATCCAATGCAAAAAAAGCCACAGGAACTTAACCCGTGGCTTCTGATGGAAAAAAATCTTAAACTTTTACTTTCGGAGCAACCGAACTTCAAAAATATTTGCAGTTGCAGAATCTTCGGCAGCTGCAAATTTTACTGTTAAAATGCCATTCGATTTTTGGATTACTTTAGCCGGAATTGGGTAATCAACGGTATAAAAATCATTGCCTTCCCTTGTTCCTTCAAGTTTAACTTCTCCAATTAATTGCTCATTAATTAGAATCTTGAACTTGCGGCCTTTATCCCTGGCAAAGTAAGTAAGTTGTAACCTGTCTGCTATCTTGTCTTTATCTTTTAATTTATAGCTAAACCAGCCTTTTGCAGAGCGCCAGTGCCTATCGAAAGTAACACCGGTGGCAGAGTTGCTGCTTTCGATAAAATGATCTGATTCTGGCTGTTGTTCTCCCGGCGTAACCATATCAAGAGTAATAGC
>CBIHNR010000058.1:0-27603 GCA_966211215.1 uncultured Pedobacter sp. | reverse complement strand
CATCTTTGAGCCATTCAACAGGAACATAAACCGTTTGCTGAGGGCCTATAGACCAGTACTTGCCCAGGTTATGGCCGTTTACCCACACAACCCCTTTGCCCCAGTTGGAAAAATCCAGATAGGTATCGGCTGCTTTTGACAAGGTTACATAACCTCTTTTTAGTTGCGGTACTTCTGATGATAAAGCCGCCGTTCCACCTTTGGCCTTCACAGCATTGATATCGTTAAATGGTAGCTTAAACATTTGCCAGCCTTTTAACTCCCGACCGCCCAGAAGTACTTTTTCGGTGATTCCTTTTTTATTCTTAAGCAGGTATGGGCCAAAATTTATCCGTCCCATGTTTTCTACAAGAATATCCAGGCGGACCTTTCCTTTAGGAAGGTCAAGCCATAGGCTGTCCTGGTACAAGCGCCTGTCCAATATTCCAACACGTTTTCCATTCAGGAACACCATGCCATAGTCGCGCAGGTCTTTGATCTTTAACAACTTCCTGGAACCTCCATCCAACGTTGTTCTGTACATTACATAACCATAAGCCTGGTTTAAATCTTCAAAAGTAAGCGGGCTGGCATTCGCTACCGCAGAAGGCAGCACATCAAAAATGCTTGTGCTACTGCTAAAAGTAACCGCAGGCGTTGCTATAGAAGGCTTAGCTTCAGGGACTTCAGGCAGAGTTTGCCAAACTGGCAAGTTTTTTTTAATTGCTTCTCTGAACTTCATGAATTTCGCCGTAGCATTTCCAGCCTCATCCAAAGGCGCATCGTAATCATAACTGCTAATTTGCGGTTCGTAGGGATTTTTATCGTTAAAGTTGGCTCCATTCATGAAATCGCGGGTAGAACCTCCGTGAAACATATACATATTGATTGAAATCCCAGCGGCAAGCGCAGAATCAAGCCTTCCGGCATATTTTTCGGCAGGCACAGTATGGTGTTGTGTACCCCACCAGTCGAACCATGCCGGATACCATTCTGCAACATAAAAAGGCCCTTTGTCATTAAAATTTTGCCTGATTAATGACTTTACTTTCTCCGGTTGGTCAACCCCGTTGATTGCAGGAAGCAAACCAGGCAGGTGGCCGTCTTTTATAGCAGCCTCAGGGTCGCAGGTATACAATATCCCATCGAAGCCAGCATCAATAAACATTTTTCTGTTAATGTCCAGGTATTCTTTGTCGCTGCCATAAGAGCCGTATTCGTTTTCAATCTGAACCATGAGGATATTGCCACCATGGTTTATCTGAAGTGGAGCAAGTTGCTTTCCGATTTCATTGATATAATTCTTATAAGCCTGCAGGTATTGAGGTTCTTTGCTCCTCACCTCAAGGCCTTTAATATTTTGCAGCCAATAGGGATAACCACCGAATTCCCACTCAGCGCACACATAAGGGCTTGGGCGAAGGACCACCCACAAGCCTTCTTCTTTCGCAATTTTTACAAACTGTGCGATATCGTTATTTCCTGAGAAATCATATTTCCCTTTTTGCGGCTCATGTACGTTCCAGAAAACATAGGTACCTATAGTGTTTAAGCCCATTGCTTTTGCCATTTTCATTCTGGCTCTCCATGCTTCGCGGGGTACGCGTGGGTAATGCATTTCGCCAGATATCATCTGAAATGGCTTTCCATCCAGCAAAAAGGCAGAGTCTGCTAAAGCAAAAGAATGCCGCATTGCAGTTTGGGCATTAAGCCCATTTCCGATAAAAAAAAGCAGGGCAAGGAGCGCCAGCCGCTGTGTTATCTTATTCATAAATTGTTTATTATCAATGTTCAGTACTATTTAAGGCCAGCAATAATTGTGGTAATGCTTTTTGCAGGCAGGATAATGTGCGAACCATCCATCACTCCCGGTGCCAAATCGGCTGTTGCCGAGGTAGTAAAATGTTTGATTGCCCGATAATCGCCAGCTCCTAGTTTCAGGTTCAGATTCTCGGCTCTTGGGTTACTGTTAATGACAACCGTTATAAGCTCTTTGGCTTCTTTATTTTGGTAGGCAGAAACCAGCAAGCCTGAAGGTTCTGAATTTACAGTCGCTTCAATCCTTACAGCCCCCGGTGAAATGAATCGGCTGTAATTACCCAATGCCCAAAGCATTTTACTGGGATAAAAATTCCCTCCGGTTTTATTCTTATCTATATAAATGAGTCCATCTTTGTAATTGTATGGCGAAACCGCCAACCACCAATGCCAGGCTGAGGCATTGGCATTAACTAAATCGTTATGGATTACCTTGGCGAGGTACAATGCAGCGTCAATTCCTAAATCTCTTTTTTTGCCATCAATTTCGCCGGCATTATCGCCAAGAATACAATACTCTGACTGCCAAAACCTTAAACCAGGTATGGAAGAAACCTTTTCGGCAACATCCCTGCGAACAGAAACAGCTGTTGAATATGGTGAGGTTGTGAAATAACTGTGGCCGGATATTAATTTTTCAACCGAGGGCAGACTGCCAACATAATCAGTAGATGTAGGGTTAAAAAGCGCCTGGATTTGACTTGCCTTGTCTGGCTTATCGGCTGCCGAATATAAATACTTATAGTCGCCGGCCTCAGTTATTGTGATTTTAGATGGTAGGTTATTTCGAACTAAAGCTGCATCGAGCGCTTTCGTGATGCCACTTATATCGCTGTTTGTGAAAGGGGTACCTTCCTGTCCGCCATTACTCCAGTCCCACTGAGGCTCGTTTACCGGACTCAGGTAGTTAAATAGCACACCGGTTTTATTATAAACGTTTTTGGTAACTGAAGCTAAAAAATCTGCGAATTCGTTAAACTTTTCGGAAGATAAATTGGGCTTGCCAGAATCGGCAAAAGCTTTCCCGTTTTTAGTAAACTGCACCGGAGGACTGTTTGTAAAGGCAAGAAATTGCTCTACTCCGCGCTTTTTTGCAGCTTCAAGAAACCACATTTGTCCAGCCTGCCTGTTCCAGTCATATTGGCCATCAGCCTGAAGGAAAGATTCTGCCCGGCGCCACTCGTCTTTAATACCGCTTTCCCTGGCTTGCTGGGCACTTCCAGCGCCAATGTTAAATCTCCACATGGATAAGCCGATTCCTTCCGGACGGCCATCGGGCAGAAGTTTTTTGCTAAATAAAAGGTCGGCAATGGCGTTTTTCTTTTGCTCAGGCCAGTTGCCAACAAATTGGCAAGCCCAGGCATCCGAAGCTGCAAAATTATCTATAGTTTGATGTTTTTTAGAAAGGTCAACGGTTATTGTTGCATTCCCCAAATGCTGCAACATTTCCTTCTTTTGGCTCTGCGCCCAAGTAGTACCTGAGACACTGAAAGCTAAAGCGACCATCAAAGAAAATCTTGCCCGAAATAAATAGTGTGTGTTTTGTTTAATCATTGTTTTTGCAATTAATAAAGCTGGAGGGAGCGGGTTTTCTACACATTAAAACACGCTATATCAGATTTTTAGCGGGAAGAGAAAGATACCAATTAACCAACCATTTGTTCTAAAGTGCTTCCCTTTACTCCCTGCCCAGCTTTACAATTTCCTCAATAAGCCAACGCCGTTTATTTATTTTCTAACGACACTTTATGTACCGTTTATTTTTTAATTATAGCTGCTCAAACTTCCATTGTTGATTATTGCCGCCCCACCAGCTCCACTGAACAATGTTAGCTCCATCAGCTGTCGACTGGCCGTTTACATCCAGGGCTTTACCACTGTTGCGGTTAATCACTCTTCTGTATCCGCCACCATTGTCGATAATTTGCCATTGCTGGTTGTTTCCGCCGGAATACCCCCATTGAATAATAGCTGCACCATCTGCGGTTGAACCAGCATTTACGTCCAGAGCTTTACCGCTGTTCCGGTTAAGAATACGATAGTACCCGCCGCCGTTATCTATAATTTGCCATTGTTGATTGTTACCACCCCAGTAAGCCCATTGAATAATGCCCGCTCCATCTGAAGTTGAGCTTCCGTTTACATCCAGGCCTTTACCACTATTTCTATTAACTATACGGTAGTATACGTTTGAATTGAAAGCACTGCCTTCGCCCCAGCCGTAACGAATTCTGTCAAGTCCCGAAGTGTTGGTTATGGTAAGGGTGATGTTGTTTCCGCTTCCGCCACGATTAGTTATGCTGTAACTATCGCCATCTCTTAAACCTGGCCAGTAAACGCTTCCAAGCTTATCATTTCTGAATACATTGGTTGATCCTTGTATGTAGGCAATTTCATTATCACCGTTTGATGGAGTGTTGTAATTCTTGCCAGTTGTCATTGGAGCTCCGTACTCGGTAACCACTGTGCGGCTGCCATACGTGCCGAACTGGTCTCTCCATGACTGCTCCCAGGCTGCAACGGTAACCCGGTTTGCCCAGAAAGCATAGTTATGCAGCGATAATAAGCATTGTGTAAAACGCGAATCGGCACCGATCGGCTTCACATCATCGCAATAACCTGTTCCTCCCAGTAAAATCCTTCCCCGGGGCACATTCGGATAGCGCGTTAACCAGCTGTTGTAGATGGTAGTTAATTGCGATGCAGTATAACCGTGAGGCTCATTAAAAACCTCAAAATAAACATTGGCATTACCGGTGTATTTATTCACCACAACATCCCACATACTCCAAAACTGGTTGGTATCGTCAATCAACCCATTTCGGGACGATGCACTTTCCCAACAAGCTATAATCACTTTCATATTTTTGCCAAGAGCGGCGTCTATCGCTCCTGTATAAGCCCCCCACCATGATTCCAATACACTAGGCGGGTTTATTGGAAGCCGAACCGTATTTACGCCCGGCATTTTACTTTGGAATTCGGTTAAAATAGAATTAGACTTTGCCGAAACGGTTGAATAGTTATCAGAAGCAGTTAAGCCTGAAGGAATTACCCAACCATCCACAAAATTGTCGCGGCCATCGGCCCAGTTAATGCCAGCAATCCCGGCTGCTCCAACTGCAGATACCGCCGAATCATCTTTATCCTCCACAACTTCATCACCTTTATTAATATCCTGTAAATCGCTTTTTTTCGAACACCCCCACAGCATCAACATTAGGCTGCATAAGGGAATTAAGATTCTTTTCATTGTAGTTTAATTAGGTTTGTTTTTGAGTTATTTATGGGCTCTGAGGAAATCAGAATTGAGCGCTTATGAGTTCTCTCCTAATTCTCATCACCCGCACCTCTCATAAACCTTTAAAGCAATGGTATTCGGGCACCATTGTGCAAGCTGTGTGATAGGGTTGGTTAAGATTAAGTAAACAAGCTGCCGAAATCCTTACCATGCAAAAACGGCAGCGAGTAATACTTAATAATTAGCAGTTGATACAGTGGTTGGTGGGCACACCAACCACTAGTATTTAATAATCCAGGTGTTTGTATTAATAATTCTGTTTAAGGAGGTCTCCAGATGCCTGTATTTCGGCCCTGGGTATTGGCAACCAATAATGTTTCGTTTCAAACTTTCTGCCATCCAGTGCCACTTTCTTCTGGTAAGACAGCGTGCTTCCGGTTTTGGTGATAATAATACCCTGTGCTGGCATATTTTCAGTTTGATCTGCTATCTTCCAACGGCGAACGTCGTAGAAACGGTGCTCTTCGAAGGCTAGCTCTACACGACGTTCTCTTATAATAGCCTCCTTCATTTGAACTCGAGTTAATCCAGTTGGCAATGCAGGCATGTTCACTCCGCTTCTTGACCTCACCAGATTGATAGCCTCCCGAGCAGTAAGAGTTGCATTAGCAGGAAGCACATCTGCTCCGTAAGCTTCATTAGCAGCTTCAGCATAGTTTAACAGGATTTCCGCATATCTGAAGTAGATCCAGGGCTGTAATCCTGCTATGTTCCATGGATTGTTAATCGGCATAGCTTCGTCCACAAACTTTCTTAAGTAATAGCCTGTTTTTGAAGTATTCCAGTTAGAAGGACCATCCTTACTATCACGGCCACCGGGAATAAATGTTTCTAAAGCACGGCCGCGGTACTGAGCACCATTATAAAGCACTGTTGCGTAAAATCTTGGGTCACGGTTTACATACGGATTTTGCTCATCATATCCAGATGTTGGATCTGTTATTACCTTACCATTATTCATCTCATAGGCATCTACAAGGTTTTGTAATGGTAAATTTCCACCCCAGCCATCATGGCCATTAGGGCCGTTTGCTATCTCCATTGGTACGTGACGGGCACCAACAGTATAGTAACGCGCAAATATCACTTCCGGATTGTCGTTCGAACTAATAAACATATTTTGATAATTCGAACTAATGCTATATTTGTTCAAAGTCATCACAGCCTTAGCCGCTTCTACAGCAGCTTTCCAGGCATCTAAATTATTTACATCATTAGTTGGGCGATACAGTGGGCTTGCTGCATATAATAACATTCGTGATTTAAGAGCCAAAGCTGCGCCCTTTGTTGCTCTGCCTTTTAGCCAGGTGCCACTGTTATTAAGAGGCAAATCGGCAGCAGCCTGATCCAGTTCAGATGCTACATAACCAATGCAATCTGCAATGCTTTTTTTCTCAAAAAGAGAAGGGTCCGTAAAGCTTTCGCCTAGTTCAGCTACCCGATCTCCCATTAAAGGAACCCCTCCATAATTGCGGATAAGGTCGTGATAACGAAAAGCTCTGATAAATCGAATCTCGGCTATTAACAACTTCTTATGATAGCTGCTCATCATTACTTTATCAATATTGGCTAAGGCGTAGTTGCACTCTCTGATGCTTCTGTAGCTCCTTCCCCAAATTGTTCCAGCAATACCGGTATTATCAGGTGAT
The DNA here is from genome assembly GCA_966211215.1 of uncultured Pedobacter sp. Taxonomy (GTDB): domain Bacteria; phylum Bacteroidota; class Bacteroidia; order Sphingobacteriales; family Sphingobacteriaceae; genus Desertivirga. The sequence continues at coordinate 20,856 of CBIHNR010000058.1, read as the reverse complement.
AACTGCCCACGTTGTATCAACCATGTATTGTCATCGTTGTTGTAGATACTTTCATCTGTTAAAGAGCTCCACATAGCATATTCAAACCCCCGTCCAAAGCCAGGAAGTGTTCCTTCTGCCTCTTTATTAGTTAGCCTTGTACCCAGGTAGCGATTAATTACGAATGATTCAAAAATTACGGAGTCGCTGGTAATAGTCGCATCCGAAAGCCTGTCTGTAGGTGTAACATCGAGAAAGTCCTTTTTACAAGAAGTTAAGATGGATACAGAGGCTGCAAAGTAAAATATGTTGATGAATTTTAGTTTCATGACTTCTCTAATTAAAATTTAACATTCACACCCAGGTTGACAATTCTTTGCTGAGGATAGAACTGGCCGCTTTCGTTGTTACTTTCAGGATCAAAGTCTTTCACTTTTGTCACTGTAAATACGTTGAAGGCATTGGTGTAAACCCTTACATTTTGAAGTTTTACTCCTGACACCAACTTCTTAGGCAGATTGTAGCCTAATTCGATATTCTTTAACCTAAAGAATGCGGTGTTGTAAAGCCAGAAGTCATTTTGATACAGGCCACCACTTATTGCAGAAGAAGCACGAGTGTCTACCCTTGGATAAGTTCCGTTTGGATTTGTTGGGCTCCATCTGTTTTCTGCCCAGCTACTGTAGAAGTTACCGATTGTTCCGGCTTCGCCTAAAACATACTGCCTTACTTTAGCCTGGCCTGCAAATACTGCCGAGAAGTCAAAATTTTTCCAGGAAGCGTTCAGGTTTAAACCGTAAGTGATTTGAGGGATATTGCCTAAATCAGATCTAATTCGGTCTTTATTATCAATGACCTTGTCATCATTACGATCCAGATAAATTAAATCTCCCACTTTAGCTCCAGTGACATGCGGATAGTTATTTAATTCCTCTTGGGTACGGAAAATTCCGATAGAGTGGTAAAGAAGGTAAGAATTTAAAACCTTGCCTGTTTTTCTCTGATAATCAAGCTCTCCTGCAGCTTCATCTATAAATACCTGCTTATTTTTTGCGAAAGTAACGTTACCTGAAATTCCCCAATTGAAATTTCCTCTGTGATTATAGCCCAAAGTTGATTCTATACCATTGTTATCTACCCTACCGATGTTTTCATCAGGCACTAATGTACCAGATCCAAAAGGGTTTACAATACCAGTTACATTTGGGATAGAGGCATTTCTTGGAAGTAGCAGGTTGGTTCTCTTTTCCTTGAAGTATACAAATTCAAAGTTGAAGTCTTTTAAGAAAATTGCATTCAGGCCAAAATCTGTTTTCTTAGAAACTTCCCAAGTGATATGGTAATTAGCAAGCTTAATAAGATCTACTCCGGGAACAATTCCAGATCCAAGGGTATATTGATTGTTAAAGGAATAGTTATTAATAAACTGGTTGAAACCTACTCTATCTCCTCCAAGTTCGCCATAAGTTGCCCTTAGTTTTAAATCATCTATAAATTTAACGTTGTCTTTGAACCAACTTTCATTAGATATTCTCCATCCTAACAACACCCCAGGAAAGTATCCGTAGCGATCTGATGCGGGGAATATAGAAGAACCATCTGCACGGAACTGAACTTCAGCCAAATATTTCTCTTTATAATTATAGTTTAATCTTCCAAGATAACTTCTTCTGCTCTCGTTTTCACTAAACCCTGATACAAATCGGGATTCAATCGGATCGGTTCCCCCTTGAGATAATTCAGGAGTTGTCGGCGTAGGGAAATTTCTTTTTGTTGCCTCAAAGTATTCGCGCGACCACTTACTTTGCTCGTAAGCTACAAATGCATCTACATTATGATCTCCGAATTTTCTCTGGAAATTAAACTTTAGATTAGCTGTATAGAGCGTGTTATTATCCTGTGCTTGAAATAAGGAAGCTTTTGACTCCCCGATAGTTTTAGGATCGTAAGCTCCTGTAGATGGAACGTATTGATATACCAGATAAGGTTCTCTAAAGTTGCGGGAAGAATATTGCCCTTTATCCATTGAATAAAAGCCATCTATAGACAGGCCTTTAATGGTAGGTACTGAATATGAGGCTCTCAAAATCCCATTGAAAATCAATCTTGGATTTTTATTCAAACCTCCAGCATCACTTACCATCATCACAGGGTTATTTCCTTCAATTCCATAAGTGGGCATTCCGTTCGGGAAATAAGCAGAAATAGTAGGATAAGCCCTGTAAATTGAGCGGAAAACATCACCAGCACCCGAAGTTGGAAACTGTCTGTTTTCTTGGCGCCCTGAAAGAGACAATCCTACTTTAAAGTTTTCTCCAACTTTACCATCAATATTTGACCTGAAGTTATACTGGCTATATTTTGTTGCGCCGTTTTTGTAAATACCGTCCTGGTTGATCATTCCCACAGACATGTAATATTTAACAGCCTCGCTTCCGCCATTAAGGGAAAGGTTATGCTGATTTTGCGATGCACTATTCTTTAGGGTAGTTTCAACCCAATTAGTGTTAGGATAATTTAAAGGATCGGAACCATTTCTGAATTTTTCAATCTGCTCTGCAGAGTACACCTGGTTCATCCCTCCGGCATTGTTGTTATGGTATTCTATCTCATTTCTGAGTATAGCATAAGTTGCAGCATCTGCCATTTCCGGCAAACGTGTAGGAGATGAAAATCCTTGATTGAAACTGTATGATACTGATGGCTTTCCTGTGGTTCCTCTTTTAGTAGTTACCAAAATAACACCATTTGCTGCTCGGCTACCATAAACTGCGGCGGAAGCGTCTTTCAATACCGAGATGGATTCGATATCATTTGGATCAAGACGTTCAAAACCACCTATCTGGCCAGGAACACCATCTACTACTACCAGAACGTCTCTGTTTCCGGTGGTAGAAATACCCCTGATGGTTATACTTGAAGCATCATATCCTGGCTCTCCACCACGGTTTGACGCAATAACACCCGAAAAACGGCCAGCTAAAGAGTTAGATAAGTTGGGCTGAGGGCTTTTTACCAGTTCTGCTCCTTTAACTGTAGAGATTGAACCAGTAACCGTTGCCCTTTTTTGCGTACCGTATCCCACTACCACAACCTCTTCAAGAGATTTAGCATCAGGCAAAAGCGTTACGTTAATTGTAGAACGGCCATTAACAGCCACTTCCTGGGTTTTAAAACCAATGAAACTGAATTGTAGAATAGCATTGTTGTCCGATACTGAAATAGAATAATTTCCATTGGCATCGGAACTCGATCCGCTGCTTGAGTTTTTTATTTTTATACTTACCCCTGGTAAAGGCAAGTTTGCATCATCTGTTACTTTCCCTTTTACTGTAACTTGAGCACTGGCCGTGAAGACTGTAAATAACAGTGCTGGCAGGATTAAGCCAAGCTTAATCCACCATGTTGTGGCATATTTACTACACATACTAAATGAAGATAATTTGTTTATTAATTGGCTTTGATGGTTGGTTATTGGCGTAACAATATTTTCATATCCATAAATTTTCCTTGTTCATAATTGGTTATTGGTCAAGATTTGCCGGCGTATCTTGTAGTTAGAACAAGGGCTAAAGTCGGTGAAATTTTAAAAGCTTGTGAGGGGTAAACAACTAAAAACAGCAGGGGTATTAGGTTAAAAAACGGCTTTATTTAGCTGGAAAGGCATTTTTTAATTTTACCCCCTGCGGAAACTGGCAAGCTGCTTGATTTTTTTTAGGACTGAAAATTCCGGGATGACTTGTTGAGGTTGGATAATAACATACAAAAGATACCGGGTGTGATGTAGAAATGAACACTGAAACAGGTATCAATAGGATTCAGGTGCTTTGGATTAGCAAACAACACAGGTTATCCATTGCCGTCTGCTTTAGCTGACGGATAAATATATAAAGAAGGCTCTAAGCGCATTAATTGGCTAAAGCCCTTCATTCTTCTAATCTTCCGTGATGGTTTGCACATTTGGGCGCTTAAAAGTGTCTGACACCTCAAAGGTGTGTCTGACACTTAATACGCAACATACCAAAATGCCCTATTCGAAACTACCCATTGCCTTTACTCGTAATTTCTCGCTTTATGGTATGGCTGGCGTTAAATTGCTTTCTGTACTTCCGAATGTATTCGGAGGGGTTGATGCCAAATAACTTATTGAATTGCTCTCTGAAATATTTAACGTCCCGGATGCCTACCATATATGCGGTTTCAGAAACTGTTGAGTTAGTACTGATAAATATTTCAGCAGCTTTCCTTAAGCGAATGGAGCGGATAAAGCTATTTCCAGATTGCCCGGAAACTGATTTTATACGGAGGTAAAGCGTTGACCGGCTCATGGCAATTTTATCTGCCAGCTTCTTAATTCCAAAATCCTGGTCTGTAAGGTGTTCTTCAACAATCTGAATACACTTATCCAGAAATTCCTTGTATTCGGCAGAAATTTTAGAATTATCCGGCTGAAGCGTAACCTGGTTATAAAAGTAGTTTTGCAAATTATTCCGGCTCTTTAAAATACCCGATACCCTTGCAAGCAAAATCTCCTTTTCAAAGGGCTTGCTGATAAAGTCATCGGCGCCGCATTCTATTCCTTTAAGTTTTACTTCTACGGATGAACTGGCTGTTAATAAAATGATTGGAATATGGCTTAGAGCTGGGTCTTCTTTTATCCGGCTACACAATTCTATACCGCTCAGGCCTTGCATCATCACGTCACTTATTACAATATCCGGAATATGTTTTCTAATCATTTCCAGGCCTGTCGCCCCATTATCGGATTCTAGCACTTCAAATTCGTGATGAAATAATTGCCGGATGTATTGCCGCATTGGAGCATTATCATCAATTATGAGGATAGTTTTTATTTCTGTATAAAGTTCGCTTGCTTTATCTGAAGAGGCCTGCGGTTCTTCAATATCAATCTCTACCGGCTTGGTTTCTTCAATAAGCTCTTCAAGGAAAACTGAGGGTTCCGAAGTTTCCTCAAAAATCATATCAGGATTGAAATGATCCTTGCCTTTACGCAGGGTTATTGTAAAAGTAGTGCCCTCCCCTTCTTTACTGGTATAGCCCACGGTTCCTTTATGGGCATCTATGAAGTTTTTGACGAGCGAAAGCCCTATTCCAAAACCTCCCTTAGCCGGAGCATGAGAGCCGCCTACCTGATAAAATTGCTCAAAAAGCTTGTCTCCAACATGTTGCGGAATTCCAGGCCCAGTGTCGGCTACAGTAATAACAATTTCTTCCTCAGTTTCAGAAAGTTCCATGTGCACCTTTCCATTTGCAGGAGTAAATTTAAGGGCATTAGAGGCCAGGTTAAATAGTACTATTTCTATCTTCTCGCGGTCTGCGTAAACTTCAAGGCTTTCGCTGGCCGAATTAAGTGAAAAGTCGATCTTTTGCACTTTTGCCTGATGTGTGAAGCAAAGAAATACTTCCCTGCAAACATTAGTGATATTCAGTTTAACCACCTTTAGTTTTCCATTCTCGCTTTCAGATTTCCTAAAGAGCAGGAGCTGGTCGACCAGACTTAGCAAACGGCGGGCATTTCGATATACGATGTTAAGGTTTGCAGGCGCAATTTCTCTGCCCTCCTCATATAGCATCTCTTTTAATGGATTGATAATTAAGGTTAGAGGTGTCCTAAACTCGTGCGAGATATTAGTAAAGAAATTAATCTTTTTGCGGTGTAGTTCCTTTTCCTTATCGGCCTCAAAATGGGCAGTTTTAACTTCGTATTTTAATTTTGCCTGCTCCGTTCGATAGCGTATATAAAAGTAAATAGCCCCAACCGCAGAGCAGCAGTAAAACAGGTAAGCCCACCAGGTTTTATACCATGGCGGTAGCACCTTAACGGTAATGCTCGAATAATTTTGCGACCAAACACCGTCATGATTAGCTGCTTTTACTTTAAACGTATACGTTCCCGGATCGAGGTAACGATAAGTAGCCGAATACAGCTTTTTAACATAAGTCCATTCTTTGTCGAGCCCATCCAGTTTGTAGGCAAATTCGCCTTCAGATGGGAATGAATAATCAAGCATTACGTAATGCAAAGAAAATACAGGCTGGCCGGGACTTAATACCACCTCATCCTCTTCGGTTATATCCTTAATTCCTTCGGTATTTTCATTTTCTTCTTGCTTACCAAAAAGCTTTAGCCCGGTAATTAATACCTGCGGGTGATAAAGGCTTTGTCTTACTTCGCTGGGTTTAAATATATTCCAGCCCTCAGTGCCACCAAATACCATAAACTGCATTTGTGGGCCGTAGGCGGCAGAGCCCTCATTAAACTGCCCGGCTTGCAGGCCGTCACTACTATCAAAATTTTCAATTTTCCTGGTCTTGATATCAATTCGGCTAAGCCCTTTATTGGTGCTTACCCATAAAACAGCATCATTTTCTGCCTGGATGGCATTTACGGTATTATTGCCCAGGCCATTTTTCTCATTGAAAACCTCGGTTTTCCCACTAATTGTGTTGTAAGCAATTAGTCCATCTCCTTCTGTGCCTATCCATAGCCAACCTCTTTTATCCAGAAAAAGCGCAAACACCACGTTATTGAATATGATATTTTTTTCCTCTGCTTTCTGAAATAACTGAGTGAACTTCTTTGAAGCAAAATCAAAATAATTGAGGCCGCCGCCATAAGTGCCAACCCAGAGGTTTCCTTTCTTATCTCCAGCAATAGAACGTACGTCATTAGAATTAATGGAGCTGCTTGCTTTATTGAAGCGAACGAAATTTCCGGTAGCTTCATCCAGCAAATTTAAGCCGCCACCATTGGTACCAACCCAAAGCCGCTGCCTATCATCTTCATAAATCACCCTTACATCATTGGCGCCCAGGCTCTTGGGATTTTTACTATTAAAATTATATGGACGAAAACTATCTGTTGCTTTGTTATACAGCAAAAGCCCTTTCTGGTAAGTTCCAAACCAGAGGCGGTTTTTACTGTCCTTTAACGCCGAAAGGATAGCATTATCCGTAATACTTCCGGGGCGGCCGTCGGCATAATAGTGCTTGAGAGTCTTTCCATCTACACTGGTTTTATAAATTCCATTTCCATCAGTTCCCAGCCATAAATGGCCCTCCTGGTCCAGGCACATTCCATAATATCGTATAAAGCTTTCATCAGACTGTTTTACCTCATACTTTTTAAATTTCTCATCCACACTGCTTATCATGTATAAGCCGTTGCCGTAGGTTCCAATCCAGATGTTTTTGTCTTTATCCTGAAATAAAGTTTGCACAGAACGATTAGTTAAGGGCACTCCATTGTCGCCTTCTACCGTTTCAAAAATGTACTTTTCCGGAGTGGATATTAGTTTATAGAGTCCGCCATCCTGAAGCCCTACCAAAAGCTCACCTTTACTATTTTCTATAACAGATAAAAAAATGTTGCTTTTTAGATTGTAACGCTGCCCTGTTAGTATATTAAACTTATTCTCTGCCCTGTTGTAAAAAGCAAGTCCCTGCGAAGTAGCTATCCAGATATTATGCTTCCGGTCTTCATACAGGCAGTTTATACGCGTTTCTCCTACCGATCCGATAAATTTTTGTTTCTGTCCAATTACTCCATTTTTTACCTTGTAGGCCGCCAGTCCCTGATCAACGGTACCCACCCAAAGCAAGCCTTTTGAATCCTCATACAAAGTAAGCACTGAATTACTTGGCAAACCTGGTAAGGACTTGCTTGTATAACTCCTGGTTTTTTTTGTATTTCCGTTGAAATGATGAAATCCGTTGCTGGTGGCTACCCATAAGTTTCCGTCCCGGCTCTGGGCAATGTAGCTTACATCATTAGCAGATGATAAGGATTCATTATCCAGGCGATAGTTGACAAACCGGGCAGTTTTTGCGTCGTATTGAGTTAGCCCGTTTCGTGAGGATACCCACAAACGGCCAGCTTTATCAGTAAATATGGCTTGTACGTAATTGCTGGCCAGGCTGCTGCTGTTTCCCTTTTCGCTCTTAAAAACTTTAAAGGTATTCCCGTCAAAACGATTTAATCCGTCTGATGTAGCAAACCACATAAAACCACGGCTATCCTGACTTATGCTGTTCACTATACCAAAAGAGAGTCCGTCTTTTAGATTATAATGAAGGTTCCTGCTTCCTGTAAAGACCTGACAATAAGCCCCTACATGCAGAATCACTAAAAAGAAAAAAAAGAAAATGGTTCTCATTACCCCCTCAAACCTGGCTATAATTGGTAGTACATAGATACCACTTTTTAGCTAAAGCCCATACTTTAAAAGCAATTTAGCTTACTACCCACTTAATTTAAATTAACGGTAATCTTCCATCGGCATTGCTTTTACAGGAATAAATATCTGCATTATACTTTTGCCAGCTGATATTTAGCAAGTTTCAGATTTTATAAGCGTTATTGATTAGGATATTTGTATCAGAAAACAAATCAGATGGAAACTCAGGAAGAACTTCACTATAGCCGCATTGCAGAAGCAATCCTTTATATAACGGCCAATTTTAAAAGACAGCCTGATTTAGAGGATATTGCTAAAAACGTGAACATGAGCCCATTTCACTTTCAGCGCATTTTTAGCGAATGGGCAGGCACAAGCCCCAAAAAGTTTTTGCAATACATCAGCATTGAATACGCCAAAAAGCTACTCAAAGAAAAGCAGGCAACCGTTTATGAAACCGCCTACGAGACAGGGCTTTCAGGAACCAGCAGGCTTCATGATTTATTTGTCAGCATTGAGGGCATGACGCCTGCAGAATACAAAAACCAGGGCAGAAACCTTAGTATAAACTTCAGCTTTGCTGAAACTCCTTTCGGAAAAGTAATTGTGGCTTCCACGCCTAAAGGCCTTTGCTATATGGCCTTTAATGAGGATGCAAACCAGGCTTTTGAAGACTTGAAATTAAAGTTTCCCAATGCGGCATTCACAAGCCAATTAGATTCGATACAGCAAAATGCCCTGCACATATTCCAAAACCGATGGGAGAAACTGCCTCAAATAAAACTACACTTAAAAGGGACAGATTTTCAGCTAAAAGTTTGGGAAGCATTGCTTAAAATCCCCATGGGAGAGCTTACCACTTATGGCTCGATAGCCCAACAAATTGAAATGCCCAGCGCCTGCCGGGCTGTAGGTACTGCTATTGGAAGTAATCCGGTTGCCTTTTTAATTCCTTGCCACCGCGTTATTCAATCGTCGGGGGCGATTGGCGGATACATGTGGGGAAGCGTACGCAAAACGGCAATAATTGGCTGGGAAGGTTCAAGAGTGGATTCTTCAATTTTAGAAAAGCCGTAATGAATATTGAAGAAAAAATAAGTTCTCTGGATTGGCAAGCTATTACTGAGGATATGCACCAGCAAGGCTTCGCTCTGGTAAGTAATTTATTATCTGATGAGCAATGTGATGGACTGATAAAGGATTATGAAAAACCCGATGCTTACCGAAAAACAGTGGTAATGGAACGCTACAGGTACGGTTTGGGTGAGTATAAATATTTCAACTACCCTTTACCGAATTTAATTCAAAGCATCCGCAGCAACATTTACTCCCACCTCGCGCCTATTGCAAACGCTTGGATGAGGGTACTGGATATTCCGCAAAATTTTCCATTAAGGCATGAGGAACTTTTGCAACAATGCCAGGATAACGAGCAATTAAAAGCAACCGTTCTGATTTTAAAATATGGGAAAGGAGGTTTTAATACCCTCCATCAGGATTTGTATGGCAAGATCTACTTTCCAATTCAGGTGGTTTTGTTCTTAAATGAGCCTGGAAAAGATTTCACAGGAGGAGAATTTGTTTTAACTGAACAAACTCCGCGGGCGCAATCCAAAGCCATGGTGCTTACGCCGCAAAAAGGCGATTTGTTAATTTTTACTACCAACTTTCGTCCGGTTAAGGGAGGCAGAGGCTATTATCGGGTAAATATGAAACATGGGGTAAGCCCGGTACATTCCGGCCAACGCCATACCCTGGGAATTATCTTTCATGATGCATTAAGTTGATATGATAAAGCATATTAATATTTCGGATGTCGAACTGATAAGGATAATCCGGAAGAAAGAGATTTGCTTTGGCGGCAACAGCAGGCTTAAAATTTATGGTAAGCTAAACTGCAAATCGGGCAAAAGAATGTTACGTGTTAACAGAGTTTTCTTTCAATCAGAAACGGAAGCACTAAAGCATGGCTTCAGGCCTTGCGGCCATTGCATGAAAGAAAGCTATTTTCAATGGAAAAATGGACTTATTTAATAACCAGCCAAGTGAAACGAAAAACTTGCTACCACAGGGCGGTATAGTGAATTATTATGGTAAGTTGTTTACACCGCAACAAGCAAATCATTATCTAAACACTTTGCTTAATACCATTGAATGGAAAAACGATGAGGCTGTTATTTATGGCAAACTGATAGTTACCAAACGGAAAGTTGCCTGGTATGGCGAATCTGAATTTGAATACACTTACTCTAACACTACTAAAAAAGCCCTCCCATGGACCAAAGATTTGCTGGAGCTGAAAGCGATAGTGGAGGAAAAGACTGGTGAAACTTTCAATTCGTGTTTATTAAATTTATATCACGATGGCAGTGAGGGAATGGCCTGGCATAGCGATGCCGAAAAGGACTTAAAAAAGGACGGCGCTATTGGTTCTTTAAGTTTTGGTGCCGAACGTAAATTTGCGTTTAAACATAAAACCACCAAAGAAATAGTTTCCCTTATTTTGGAGCACGGAAGCTTATTGGTGATGAAAGGCGCAACTCAAACTAACTGGCTGCACCGCCTCCCTCCTACTAAATTGATATCGCGTCCAAGGGTAAATTTGACCTTCAGAACGATTATGGAGTGAATTACGATGCCATCGCAATTGCAATCAGGTTAGCTGCTCGACGGATTGCAAAATCCCGTCGAGCAGCCTCCGAAAACCTTATGCTCCTTAAGCATCTGGCTATTTTTTATACCGAAGCACGATAATTTATACTAAAGGGAAGTTTTATATGACTGCTGTATTTGTTTAAAATCATATCAGCTGCAAATGCACCCATAGTTCTATAGTCCGTTGAAAATGTGGTAATTCCGTTACCAATATAGCGCTTTACCGGGCTATCATTGTATGAGATAACTCCAACATCGCTCCCTAAGTTTAAGCCCGCTTCATTAACACGTTCAACAAGGTCAACAAGATCATTTTCTGTTAAGCAGATATATAGCGTGCCTGCCGTAATACTTTCATTCTTCGTGCTTGGAATAACCTCCTTTTTAAAAGAATAGGTGTTACAAAACGAAGTAAGCCCATCATGTATGTCCCGGGGAAAATGGCTATCTGAGGGAAAAATCAATTTTATGGTGCTGTACTTTTTCAAGCTACTTTGCATTTGTTCTAAAGCGTCATAGATATCTTCCTGAAAGCTTTCGTAGATACACGCACAATCATTATCCAACCCTTCCAGTTTTCGGTCGAGAACGATGAGTTTACTTTTCTGAATAGAGGAATTGATAAAAGCGGCAGCCTGGTCTTCGCTATTGTTGAAATGAGGGATAATTAAATAATGAGAGTAATTTTCTTTAGTACTTTCAATTATTCTCTGGAAGCAACTAAAACTATTATTGTAAACATAGATGTCCAACAGTACATCACTTCCCAGCTTATCTGACAATGCCTGGTGCAGCTCCTTCTTTTGGTTGCTAAGCTTGTTCAGCACCAAACAAATCTTAATTGCTTTTCTAAAACCATCGAGGTTTACATAGTGGCCTTTTCCATAAGATGGGTGCAAGACCCCGTTTTCTTTCAGATATTTATACGAGCGCTCAACAGTATCCTTTGACAAGCCAAGCGATGCTGCCAGTTGGGCTATTGAGGGTAACGACACCCTTGTTTTGGATATTCCGCTTTCAACCACATCGAGTATGGAATTTGCCAACTGTAAATACTTTGGCGTACACGACTTTTTATCAATTGAAATATTGGTGAGCAAATCACTAGCAAAATTGTACTTCTCCATATTACTACCCCTAATTGTTAAATTATACGCAACTGAATTATTTGGCTTATAAACGGTTTCCAACTACTGAGTACTGAATAAAGTCCTCATTTTATCAGCATTAATTTTCAAGTAAATCCCAACAAGCTGGCATTAGCCCTGCACGGTTAGAATTATTGCTTTTAATTTCAGCAGCCCTTAAGAAACGATGTATTTGGTTTATAAATAACGATGGTAAAGTTAGGCGCAGCCGCAAAAAAACGTACGGATTATCGTACGGAATATACCGTACAATTGTACGGAAAGAGAAAAAAACGGGGTTTATATGCGATTAAAAGGCTTTTTTTCTTTTGGCGGCTGTCTCTTCTCTTTGCTGTAGCTTGAGAAGCTGCAGAGGTTTTGGATGCTTCTAGAGTTACCTTTAGCAGGGGAAGACTAAGCAATTAGATCAAGGATTTTCAACGTTGGCTAACCACCCCCTACCCCGCCAGCAATGCTATTAAGTTAAGGAAATAGCAAAGCGAAAGATCCTGAGAAGCGTGTTACCCTCTCTGCCTTCGGCATCTCTCCCAGGGGGAGAGAAAAGTCACCCCACATCGGACAAACGCCTTAACTTAATAGCATAGGAGGTGCTAGTGAGGACACCAGCACCGGAAATTCGCCGTGGTTGGTGTCTCCACCAACCACTTAACTTAATAGCATTGCGGGGGAATAAAGGGGGTGGATATACCTTAATAGCATTCGAGGGAATACTAACATGAGTAAGCGGAAATATCCTATCGTTACTTACATTAAGCACTATAGTGCTATCAAGCCTTCAATTCTATGCCCTTATTATATTCGGATGGGGTAATTCCGAATTCGGCTTTAAAACATCTTCTAAAGTAATCAGCATCCGAAAAGCCAACCATGTAGGCAACTTCGTTTACATTGAATTTTCGGCCTTGTAGTAATTGCTTTGCCCGCTTCAGCCGAATTTCCCTTATCATTTCTGCAATGCTAAGCCCGGTTAAGGATTTTACTTTTTTATAGAGCTGTGTTCGGCCCACACCTACTTCGCTGCAGATATCATCAACATTTAATTCGGGGTCAACCAGGCGCTCTTCTATGTAGTGCAAAAGTTTTTTAAGTAGTTTCTCATCTACAGATAAAGGCACATCCGCAGTTGGCTCCAGGTTGATTTCCTTTCTGTATTTTTCTTTTAGTTTATTTCTGTCAATTAAAAGATTCCTGGCTTTTATAGTTAAAAACTTAAGGCTAAATGGCTTAGTAATATAATCGTCGGCGCCTGTTTCAATACCTTCTATTCTATCCTCAATTGGAGCCCTTGCAGTTAGCAATATTACCGGTATATGAGCAGTCCTAATGTCGGACTTAATTGATTTACAAAACTCCAGGCCATCCATTTCTGCCATCATAACATCCGAAATAATCAAATCAGGGAGTTCTTGCAAAGCCAGCGCCAAGCCATCTTTTCCATTTTCAGCTTCGCGGATCTGATAGAATTTTTCAAAATGCAATTTCAAATAGGTACGGAGCTCTGTGTTATCCTCCACTAAGAGTATAACCGGCTGCTTGCCATTTATTATTAATCGTTCTTCTTTGGAATCTTCAGGCAATTCAATATCTGCAGGAAGGCCTAAAAAAAGCGGTTCTGATACAGCCACTCCATTTTGCTTAATATCCTCCCTATCTGAAATTTTTTCTATCAGTCCTCTGTCGGTGGTTAAGGGCAGTATTATTCTAAAACAGGTTTCAGACAAGCTATCTTCCAATTCTGAGCTGCTAAGGCTAATTGAACCACCGTGCAGTTCAATCAGGCTTTTACTATATGCAAGCCCTAAACCAGTGCCACCTTCTCTTTTACCCGATCCTTGCTGAAATGGCTTAAAAATTCTTTCCTTATCGCCGTCAGATATGCCCTTGCCGATATTAATTACCTCAATAACAGCCCAATCAGTGCCATTTAATCCCTCGCGGGTAAGCTTTACCTTAATCCAGCCCGAAGCAGGCGTAAATTTCAATGCGTTGGATAAAAGATTAGCTATTACTTTCTCCAGCTTATCATCATCAAAGGAGACAATGAAGCTGTTTACCGAATTAACAAACTCAAGGCTGATATTTTTCATATCTGCCAATAACCTGAATGGCTCAATAACTTTGCTTATAAATGCGGCTATATCACTCTTCTGCGGGTTAAGCTCTGCATTTCCTGTTTCCAACTTTCTAAAATCGAGCAATTGGTTGACAAGCTTTAGCAACCTGTCTCCACTACTTTTCATGGCCATTAGTTGCTCCTGCACTGCTTTATTCTCTAAAAACAGCTCAGATAATCTTTCAATTGGTGCCAGAATTAAGGTTAATGGAGTTTTAATCTCGTGCGAGATATTGGTAAAGAAATGCAACTTGCTCTGATGGAGTTCGTTCTCCTTTTCGCGAATGAGCGATTCATAAGCAAGTTTAGATTGCAAGCGGGCAAACTTGGTAGAATAGTAATGGTAGATATAAATAATGCCCAGCACTATTAGTCCATAAAGAATATAAGCCCAGGTGCTTGCCCAGAAGGGTGGCTTTACCACTATACTAAGCATTGCAGGCTTTAAATTCCACACACCGTCGCTATTGGAGGATATTACCTTAAAGGTGTAATGGCCCGGCTCAAGGTTGGCATAGCTTGCAATCCGTCGGCTGGCATCTGTATATACCCAGGTATCATCAAAACCATCCAATTTAAATGCGTACTTATTGCCTCTTGGGTTTGAGTAATGTAAGCCCGCAAACTCGATGGCAAAGCTTTTATCTTCGTAGGTGAGCTCAATTTCTTTAGTCAGGTATAAAGGTTTGTTCAGGATAATCCTTCCGTTTACGTTTTCATTAACACCAACTTTTCGGTTTAAAACCTCAAGGTCAGTTAAAACGGTGTTCGGAACAGTTTTTTCTGAAAGGATACTATCAGGATCAAATGCATTAAAACCATTATTACCACCGAAATAGAGTTTTTTGTTGAAGCGGCTTTTATACACTACCCCGTCCGAAAACTCATTACTTTGCAGGCCATCTTCCAAGGTATAATTCCTTGATGCAAAGTTCTTTCTGTTCAATTTTGATATCCCTTTTTTATGGCTGATCCATAAATAACCTTTATTATCACCAATAATCCCTGAAATTGCAATGTTGGCCAGGCCAGTTTTCTTCGGAAGCCGAATAAATTTCTTTGCTACAGGGTCATAACAATCGAGCCCGTTGCCTGTACCTATCCAAATTAAGCCGGAACTATCTTCGTATATGGAATTGATACGGTCATCGCTAATGGAGTTGTCAGGGTTATTCGGGTCTTGATACAAGCGTTTTACCACCTGTATGGTATCTCTTACGGGCTTAAGAACCGTTACTCCTCCCCCCTCGGTACCAACCCAAATTTGCTTTTTTCTATCCTGGATAATGATTCTGGCATTCTTATTCAGCAAGGTTTTTTCAAAGTCGAAATTCACAAAGGCATCTTTAAAGGGATTATATTTATATAGCCCCCTCCAAAAAGTTGCAAACCACACGTTATGATCTTTATCTTCTAAAATGCCATAAACGGAGGTGTGCTCATTGTTGAATTTTTCAAACTCGCGGAAGGCCTTTGTAGCTGAATTATAATTAATCAGCCCTTTTTTAGTGCCAATCCACACAATGCCCCTGCTATCGCAAAAAATTATTTTAACCTGGTTATGCGTGTAATTAATCTTGTCATCGCCATTAAATACAATGTGCCTGTAACCGCCATCTTTCCCAATTAAGGTTATCCCTTTGTCATAAGTACCCACCCATAAGTTACCCTCCTTATCTTCACATAAAGCCCTTACATGGTTATTGATTATCGATTTCGGGTTTTTAGTATCGTGGTAAAAATATTCGAATGGCTTGGCATTTAAATTCGCTTTGCTGATGCCATTACTAAAGGTGCCCACCCAAAAAATGTTGTGGTTATCCTGATAGATATCGACTGCGTAAGGATCGCTTAAAGTCCAGCGGTCTGCCGGATTAGAGTCATAGTATTTCTTTTTATTTGAGATCGTGTCCCATTGCAAAAGCGAGTTTGTGTGCAGGTCAAGTTTCCACTTATACTGCTTAAACGAGCATCTTATTGATTCGTAATGGTTCCACCTGTGTAGCAACTTAAAAAATGAAGGCGAAACTTTGCTAACTGGAATACGGTCAAAATTATCCCTGTCATAATTGTAGCGGCATAATTCTTCGCCTTTGAATGTTAAAATCCAGATGTCATTATTGGAATCCTTTATGATATTATGGACCCGGCTATTGTTTAGGCTATTTTTATTTGCCGGGTCAAAGCGGTATATTTTGAAAGAGTAACCATCGTAGCGACATAAGCCATCCCAGGTACCAAACCACATAAAGCCATACTTATCCTTTACAATTCCGTGAATAGTGTTTTGAGGAAGGCCGCTCTCTGAACCGATATGTTCGAATTTCAGGCCGGGAACCTGTGCAAACGACATGCTGATACATAAAAAGAATATCAACAAGGAAAACATATACCCTCTTCTCATACACCTCATTGCATTATGCTGGCCTCTCAATAAAAGATAAAAATATCATTAAGATAATGATTGGTTTGTCAGGAGCGTAAATTTATTATAAATAACCAATAAAAACCTATCCTGAATTTATATTATGCTTCAGTGCTAAGTTAATTTTTATGATCGATAAAATGGACAGTATTATATGCACGGAAAAAGAAAATGCATACAACACCTCAGCAGAATAAATTACTGGTTGGCGGGGGACGCTAACCGTATCAAAAAAAAACAGGCGCGAAACCGCGCCTGCTAGTATCATTTTTTTTTTAATTATCGCTTGCTAATTCTATATAAGCCAGCCCCATGCTTGTTAATTAATGGAGCGAATTTACCGGTAAATTTGCCGAGTTGTTTGCCCGACCATAGATCTGTAATTGTATATGAAGAACTAAGTCCAAGCGCCTTTAAATCTACTTCAACCTTAGCACTTTCGGGAGGCACAGCCCCTGAAGGATTTTCAGTAAATACTAAAAACTTAACAGTAGCCCCAACATTCTGCACAGCCCCGGCATTGTCTAAGCCCACTTTGGATTTAAACTTGTTATAACCTTGGGGGATATCAAGTTCTATAATTGAGTTTGAATGGACGCCAATTCCATTCTCATATTCCTTTTTATTTACAATCAGCTTACTGCCAGAGACAGCCTTGTTCGCCCTAACATTTCCCCAGCCGGATGAGGCTTTTAGCCATTTTAAATTCGTTAATAACAGCGAATCTTTTCCATTGTATAGAGTTGGCTGTATCCAATCGGCATGGTCCCAGTCTGTGTTATCGCCGCCATCGGTAACTACCAGATATAGTTTTTTGGCACCGGCGATGTCAATGTCAACATCTTTGCTATGTTCTTTTGTATCCCGGCCAATTACCCCGCTATTCCATTTGGCTTTTTCTTCTACAGCCATCTTTTGGTCTGCAATATTGAAGACCGCCAGGTATTTGTCACCAGATTTCGGGTCATCTGCTATCCATGCAGCTTTTTCGTCATTTGAGAATACCGGCTTATTATTGGTACTTTCATTTAAAACTTTCAATACATTTTTATTGGTAAGCAGCGAAAGCGTAAATGCGTCGTTATCAGGAAAATGCCCACCAAACATCAAAGGAGATTTGAAAATGCTCCATAAAGTCATCAGCGTGTACTGTTGGTCCTTTGTAAAATTGGTCATGCGCGGATTGCCCCTTTCCGCACGAATTCCTATTCTCCCGAGTGGCAACATATCACCATCGGGATAAGCGCCAGTACTGCGCCATTTATTCCAACGCTCGAACACGGCAAAGTGCTCTTTTAACTGCTGCCAGCTATCCCAAAAATCGCCTACGGTACGCCACATATTTGCATTTTGCTGTACATGCTCTGCTGCCGATAGCGGCGTCTCTCCTGGAGATGTGCTTAAAACAATTTTGCGCCCGGTGCGGTCAATGGCCTTCCTGATCATTTCTACTTCCTCTTTAAAATAAATCGGAGAAGACAAATCGTCAACCTTTACAAAATCCAGCCCCCAGGAAGCATACAGTTCAAACAATGAATTATAGTACTCCTGCGCCCCCTTTTTTCCGGGAACTATAGTGTACATATCCCGCAGCCAGCGGCACTGGTCTTTCTCAGAATAAATATCTCGTGCGGTAACATCTGTTCCTTTAATAGGAGAATTCTGTTTTACAGCGATAACAGGCACACCACGCATGATGTGGATTCCAAATTTTAGTCCTTTGGCATGCAGATAATCAGCCAGAGGCTTAAAACCTTTTCCTCCTGCCGCAGATGGGAAACGATTCACCGCAGGTAAAAATCTTCCATATTCATCCAATACATAATCAGGATTGGTTTCATTATATCCATGCGCCTTATCATTGCCCACATACCACCTGATGTCAACAACCACGTAATTCCAGCCGTATGGCTTAAGGTATTTGGCCATATAGTCGGCATTCTGTTTTACTTCAGATTCTGTTACCGTAGGGCCGAAACAATCCCAGCTGTTCCATCCCATTGGAGGCGTGGGTGCCCAGCTATGATGCTTGCTTGTAGATTGTGATTGTGCGGATAATGCTGTTGCAAGGAAAAATAAAACGGAAATTCCTTTTAGTACTTTCATTTAATAAATTATTCTTTGATGGAATTATAATTAGTGCGGCCTAAGCTCGTAATAAAATTTGAGATTGGATAAATTATCGAACTGACTTTAGAGATACACTTGCCGGTTTTAAACCTGCGGAACTAAAAGTAACCTTTACATTTCCCGGCTTTCCTGTTGATTGAATATAGGCAAGGAGTTTCCCGTTATAGACTTTTCGTTTGTTTGATTTATAGTTTTCATGGCTGGCAAGATCACCGCTTTCCAGGCCTAGTAAAACTGCTGGGCCTTCTATCGTAACGCTTACTTCGTTGTTGGCTTCGTAAACAGGATTTCCAGCTTCGTCTTTGATTTGAGTTTCCAGATGAACTACTTCTTTTCTGTTCTGTTGAAGCTGGGTTTTATCAGCGCTTACTACCAGGCTGGCTGGTTTTCCGGAGGTTTTCAAAGTAAACGAAGCAACTTCTTTGTTTTCGGTAACAGCCTTAACTGATAGCTCGCCGGGTTCGTAGCCTGCCTCCCAGAAAAGCCCTCGCGGATTGTCTGCCTTCGCTTTCAGCCCTAAAGATTTACCGTTCAAAAACAGTTCTGCCCTTTCCGCATTTGTAATACAATTAACCCTTATTTTGTCGCCTTTTTCCCAATTCCATGAAGGTTTGGTATTTCTTCTGGGCCTTTCCTCGCCTGCAGTAATTTTCGAGGCTGTTAAATACGCTACCGGCTTACCTAACCACAAACTTTGGCGCAGGTAAAAATCAGTTTTTGGGAAACCGGCAAGGTCCAGCAATCCAGCGCCGCTGCTTCTTACAGGCCACATTCTTGCTTCTCCCATAAAATCAAAACCAGTCCACAAAAATTGCCCGAAAATGTTTTTACTGGTATCTACTGCAACCCAGGCTTCGGTATTTTTTCCGTTTTCGCTTCCGTAAATGATTCTTTTTGGATACGTTCTATGATCTTCTTCGTAACGATATTCCTGGTAGTTGTATCCTACAATATCAAGATTTTGAGGGTAATTTGTTGTATTTGACATAACTACTCCGGCAAGGGCAGCAGTAACAGGCCGGGTTGTATCTACCTGTTTTACTGCATCAACCAGGAATTTGGATAGTTCTGCCAAGCGACTAGCGGGCGGATTTCCGGGAAGATGCCCCTTGCCATAGATCTGAGGGTTGCGGCCTGTATTTAAAACTTCATGGGTGTATGGGTCATTAGGATAATCGATCTCATTACCTATGCTCCACATAATTACAGAAGGATGGTTTCGAGCCCGAAGTACCATATCTTTTACATCGCGTTCTGCCCAATCTTGAAAATATTCATGATAGCCATCTTGTCCGGGCTTACCGGCATTCCAACCTTCTATCCACTTGTTTTTCCCCTCTTCCCATTCGTCGAATGCTTCATCCATTACCAAAAATCCCAGTTCATCACATAAATCATACATATAATCCTGGTGTGGGTAATGACTCATTCTAATGGCATTACATCCCACTTCCTTTAGCTTTTGTAGTCTCCTTAGCCATACTTCCCGCGGAACCGCCGCTCCTAAAGCACCGGCATCGTGATGCACGCAAACGCCTTTTAATTTGGTATTTTTACCGTTCAGAAAAAATCCTTCATTAGGGTCAAAACGAAGATTTCTAAATCCCACCTGTTCTTCGTATTCATCAAGCTTCTTGCCATCTTTTAAGAGGGTTACAGTTAGCGTATATAAATCGGGGGTTTCTGGCGACCACAAACGCGGCTGCTCTACAGGCATTGAAAACTTGATACCCTGGTTGGATTGTGCATTAACTGATAACTCTTTCCTAACACTTGCCAGAATGCCATTGCCTTTGCTGATCTTACTTTCAACCACAATAGCCGCATCTTTAGCTAAACTATTACTTACTGAAACGGCAATATCTGCCACTGCTCCCTTCTGGGATACTTCAGGAGTGCTGAAACTTACTCCCCAGTTAGGAATATATACCGCGGCTTTATTAATAAGATAGACATTCCGGTAGATGCCCGAACCCGGATACCAGCGCGAGTCGGCAAATTTTGAATGATCTACTTTTACCGCCACCACATTTTTTCCGCGCTTTAAATACGGGCCAAGTTCATACTGAAAAGGAATGTAGCCGTTACGCCTCTCTCCCAGGTACGGCCCATTTATCCAAACGTCACGGTGTTTGTCAACTCCGTCAACGTAGATAAAGGTTTTATTAGGGGTGGCTGGCTGGGCGATGGTCAACGATTTGCGGTACC
>CBIHNR010000057.1:0-28079 GCA_966211215.1 uncultured Pedobacter sp. | reverse complement strand
GTAAATATCAAAATGCCTCTGCAAGCTGATCTTCCTGAAAGCGACCGCGTAACCAAACTGGTAGAAACTGAATTAAAGAAACATAAAGAGATTGTTTATTATACCTCTAACGTAGGAAAAGGTAATCCGCAGGTATATTATAACGTACATCAACAGGATATAAAGCCAGATTTCGGGCAGGTTTTCGTACAGTTGGACGAAGAGGCCAGCCCTGAGTCAAAAACCAAGTTGATCAGGGAGTTAAGACAGAAGTTTAAAAATTTCCCTTATGCCAGGATTGAGGTTAAAGACTTTGAACAGGGAACTCCTATTGAAGCAAATATCGTAGTCCGGGTATTTGGAGAAGATCAGAAAACGCTGAGGAACCTCTCCTTCAAAGTAGAAGAAATCCTGCGTAAACACCCTGGTACAGTTTACATTAACAACGAATTAAACACTTACAAATCGGATCTTAAGATCAAAATCGACAAAGAAAAAGCCCGGACTTTAGGTGTGCTGACAAGCGACGTGGATAAAGTGATCAGGATGGCGGTTGCCGGATTAACCGTTGGCGATTATATTGACGACAGAGGTGATTCCCGAAACGTTGTAATCACCTTACCGAGAGACAAATTCTCGAACCTGGATGTCTTCAAAAATCTGTATGTAAACAATTTAAGAGGAACTCCGGTGCTGGTGAATCAAATTGCTACGATGTCTTTTGAAACATCTCCAACAGCAATTAATCATTTTAACAAATCACGTTTTGTAAAAGTCTCATCGCTAACAAAAGATAATGTATATGCAAATGATGTGCTGAAAGACATTGTTCCGGAGCTAAACAAATTGAAAATGCCCGCAGGCTATTACTACAAATTATCAGGAGAAGCAGAATCGGAAGGTGATGCATTGGGAGGCAACTTCCTGTCTGTTATCTTGCTAAGTGTCTTTCTTTTTGTGGGAGTTTTATTATTACAATTTAAAACCTTCAAAGGAATAATCATTGTGTTGTCCATTATTCCACTAGGAATATTAGGTGGAGTGCTATTACTCATTTTCACCGGCAATCCAATGTCACTGGTTTCCATTATCGGCTTTATCGGCTTATCCGGTATCCAGGTTAAAAATTCCTTGTTGCTGGTTGACTTCACCAACCAACTACGAGCTGAAGGACATAGTATAGATGAGGCTATTCATATTGCAGGAGAAACCCGCTTTTTACCAGTGGTGCTCACTTCAATAACGGCCATCTGCGGATTATTACCGATTGCGTTAAACCCTAATCCGCTTGTTGCGCCACTGGCAATTGTATTAATCGGAGGACTAATAAGCTCTACCATACTTTCCAGAATTGTAACACCGGTTATGTATAAATTGATTCCTCCACAATTGGAAAAAGAAGAGGAAGTATAATTTTTAGCTTTTAGTCGATTCTGGAGACTTAAGAGCTAAACTGATACACAAGAGCCTAGCATTGTGACAATGTTTTCAACTTGCTCATTTTGAGTTATTTTAAGGTATAACACTTTGCCATCTCGAGTAAAGAGTCTTTCGCAAAAAGCAAAATATGGAGATGACATCTGCGGCAATACCGGCTAGCCCGCTTTGTCATTTCGACGTGAGGAGAAATCCTAAGGCGCTTAACATAGCAAACTTTCTAGGATCTCTCCTTAGGTCGAGATGACAAAACACAGAAAATACAATTTATTAAGGATAAGCAACATACAAATGATGTCATTATAACGATAGCAGAGATCCTAAGCTATACGTATAATAAAGCGCTTTAAGATCTCTCCGAAGTCGAGATGACAAACGGGCTAGCCTGCATATCGTTAGATGCCATCACTAGAGTTTGCTTTTTGAAAAGTTCCCTTACTCGGAATGACAAAGCGGGTTACCCTGCATTTTTAACAATATATACTAAATGAATCATGGAAAATCAATATGACATAATCGTCATCGGATCGGGGCCCGGCGGATATACCGGGGCCATCCGTGCCTCTCAGCTCGGATATAAAGTAGCCATCATAGAAAAATACAATACACTGGGTGGCACCTGTACCAATGTTGGTTGTATCCCCGCTAAAGCTTTGTTAGACAGTACCGAACATTTTCACCAGGCCAAGGAACAATTCCATGCGCATGGAATTGAGCTGAACGGAGAGCCGGTGTTAAATTTTACGCAGTTCATTAAGCGTAAAAATGAAGTAGTAGCTTCTAATGTTGCTGGACTGAGATTTCTAATGAAGAAAAATAAAATTGATGTTTACACCGGCCTAGGCAGCTTTATTGACAACAAATCCATTAAGGTTAGCGGGGCAGATACGGAGAAAATACTCACTGCGAAATACTTTATCATTGCTACCGGTTCCAAACCGGCCACTATACCCGGTGTGGTTATTGACAAGGACAGGATCATCACCTCTACCGAGGCTCTGTCATTGGCAGAACAGCCGAAATCCATGGTGATTATTGGCGGCGGGGTTATCGGTGTGGAGATGGCTTCTGTTTATGCACGCATCGGCACTGCGGTTACTATTATTGAGTATGCCGACTCGCTGATCCCTACAATGGACAGGGAGCTTGGAAAGTCGCTGTTGAAGACTTTGGGCAAACTCAAAATAAATACACTTCTTGGCTGTAAAGTGCAATCGGCTTCCGGCTCCGCCGGACAGGCTGTTGTGAAATTCCTGGATGGAGAGGGCAAAGAACAGCAGATTGCTGCGGATTATTGTCTGGTTGCTGTTGGGAGGAAGGCCTATACGGAAGGTTTAAATCTTGCGGCCGCTGGCGTTGAACTGGAAAATAACGGTAAGATCAAAGTCAATAAGCAATTACAAACCAGTGCGCCGAATATCTACGCAATTGGTGACGTCATAGCCGGGCCAATGCTGGCTCATAAGGCAGAAGACGAAGCCGTTTTTGTAGCTGAGGTGATCAACGGCCAAAAACCGCATATCCATTACAACCTGATCCCTGGTGTTGTTTATACCTGGCCTGAGGTTGCTTCTGTTGGTGCAACGGAGGAGGAACTTCGTGAAAAAGGCATTGAATTCAAATCCGGCAGTTTTCCGTATTCTGCAAGCGGCCGTGCCAGGGCGGCAATGGATACCGACGGATTTGTGAAGGTGCTTATTTCACCGAAATATGGGGAAGTGCTTGGTGTGCATATCATCGGCCCAAGAGCAGCGGACGTAATTGCACAATCCGTTGTAGGAATGGAATATGAGGTAACAGCTGAGGATATGTACCGCATCAGTTATGCTCATCCTACCTATTCTGAGGCACTAAAAGACGCTTATCTGATCGCCTCGGGACAGGGAGCTATCAACATTTAATAAAAAAAGGGGCTGTATTAAAACCATGATCAGCTCCTTTTTTATTACCGCCCAGTTTATTCTTTCAGGGAGATAATTCAAGGAAAGTTTAACTGATCAATGAAACTCAAATACTTAACCGACATGATAGAATTATTAAAAAGATTACAGGAAAACAGAAGGATTCTGCTTTCTCAAACGGAATACCTTACGGCGGAGCAATACAATTTGATACCCCTTGGATTTAACAATAATATTATCTGGAATATGGGGCATTTACTGGTGACGGGTGATGGTATACTGTATAGAAATTCCCCGGATAAGCGTCCCGAATATGAGTTTCCCGAGTCCCGGTATGGTATGGGATCAAAGCCTGGGGATTTCTTATCAGAAACTGAGATTAACTATATCAGGCAGTCCTTATCGGAAACTGTTAGCTTATACAGGATTGCTACAGGAATGGACCAACCAATTGCCAATTCGGGTTCGACAACTACAGCAACCGTTCCGTCTAGCGGTGGACATGACTTACAGTTTTTATTTTTTCACGAAGACATGCACTATCGCAAAATCGCAAAGCTTTTACAAAAGGTAACTGGATAGTCCTCATCAGCTAGCAACTAGTAAAACGTAAAAAAGAAGGTTGATGGTTTAAGAGTTCAGCGGAGCGCTCTTAAATCATCAACAGAAAACCAGGATTCCGTCCGGCTTCAGAAGCAGAAAAGTATTATATTGAGCTTCTTTTTTTATGACAACCCGATGCCGTTTTGGGGATATTCGAAAACTCATTTTATAGCAGTGGCATCGATTATTATCAAGCAAGGAAGGGAAGCTGCCAATTTGAGCTTTTGTGATAATAATAAAGCCGGACAGAGTCCTGTTTTCATGAAGATAATTTATTGATCCTTCGGAACACTTAAACTAGTAAGAACTCTACGTAGCAGAACTGTTCAATATTGCACCAAGGTGTTATTAATATGCTTGCCATTTTGAGTCATTAAATTATTTTGAGCTGTGGTCTAACTTTGTCGCAAAATATCTTAAAATCTACTCTGTTTTCAATATGATATGTTCGCCCAAAACCACAGTTTTCAAAAATTATTCGTAAATAATTTATAAAAGTTGTATTGTGCTCTTCATTTAAGAGCTTGCTGTCTAAACTGCGATTGGGAGTTATTTCAATAGAGTATGCTTCGCCTCCGCTGATGTTGTCTTTGTGCAGGTAATCAGCAGAAAGTTCAAGATATGATGAACCGAAATCTTCCTTAATCTCTTTCATTTCTTCAATCCAATACTTACCTGTCACTTGTTCTACAAGATCATCTAATGGGGAGATTTGTATTGGGTCAGCACATTCCCAAAGGATGTTGTCGTTCGTCTCATAATCCCAAGCAAAATTACAAGAGCCAACAATCTTGAAGAAGAGTTTTAGAGAGAGTGGAAGTGAACCAAATGGCTCAACCGCTTTTTCTAGCCGAACAAGAAGTTCATCTGCATTTTCAAACGGTTTACATAATGGTTTTTCAAAACTATACTGAATTTCACGCTTAAAATTGTAGTTGTGAAGTTGAAGTGCATCGTAAATAACTGCAAGGTTGTGAGCTGTTCGTTCCATCGTTTCGGTCATAACAGCATTGATATCTGAAAAATACTGTTCCGAAAATGCTTTCTCGCCTAATTTAGCAATATCACAATAGACTCTTTTTGTCTCACCATTTTTATATCTCTCAAATAAGGTCATCTGTCATTTTTTTAGCGAGTTTAAAGTTACGATGTCGTGCAAAGGTTGCCCATAACGGTTGACGGTAGGAAACGTAGCGGAGTGCTTTGCAGCTCGTACTTCTAACATATTTTCTTTTAAAACTTTTTATCAGCAAAGAACATGTTTCGTTAACTCCTGATTCCCTTCTCTGCGAGTAACTTATTGTTGTTCGTTTAAGTGTCTTATTATGCCTCTTTTCTCTTTCGACACCGCCCCCTTGGCTCATCGCCCTCATGGAGCACAATTTCGGAATGCAGGAACTGTGCAGCATCTGCTGAATCCTTCACTTTGGAAACACAACGTTCCAGCATTTCAGATTCGAACTCAGTTAACACACTTTCCCTTAGTCCAGCTTTTTTCCAATCAGATGAGGGCCTGCATCCTTTTGAGATCCCCCGAGCTAGTGCCAGGGCATCCAGCAGAGCTTGATTCGCACCCTGTCCTTTGAATGGACTCATAGGGTGAGCAGCATCTCCGATCAAAGTAAATGAACCCGCCTTCTCTAATAATTCTGACTCAAGTAGTGCCCTGTCATACACAGGATAACCAGAAACCCGAGCTGGCTGGGTTGCCTCTAAAATCTGTGGAATGGGATCATGCCACTGAGTTCTACGACACGCTTCATCCTTGAGTGCTTGAGGCCCTTGAGCACTCAAGGCCTTCGCCTCTTTTTCTGGCATTGGGAAGCTTAGCTGCCACATCACCGAGTCTGACGTATATGGCATAATGTAGATCCGCTCATTGCCATTGGCCGTTTGAAATACCGTGGCCGAGTCCAGCAAAGAATTCTCAAGGCCTTCGAGATCGCCTAAAGGACAAATACCTAAGATTACAATACAACCCAGGTAAAGTAAAGGAGCAGTATCCTCACCAATCAACAAGCTCCGCACCTTACTACGAATACCATCCGCACCCACCACAAGATCCGCCTTGGCTCTCTGCAACTCCCCCTTTACTTGAAAACTCAGTTCAACACCTTCACCCTCGCATTCTTTAAAATCGATTAACTGGTGCCCCCAGGCAACCATATCCTGTCCACCGAGTTGCTTAAGCAGAGCTAAGCGCAAAGATTGCCGTGCGATATGCACATTTTTGCGCTTCGAAGACGTTTGCTCAACTGAAGCCATCCACTTTCTGACTCCCCATTCACCGATCACTTTTCCGTCTGTAGTATGAACCACATGTCTTGTTGAAATCACCCCATTTTCTAACGAGAAAATGCCCAATCCCTCGATCGCTTTACTAGCTTGTTGTAAAGTAAGTCCATAGCCCTGAGAGCGAGCATCGAAGTGGCTATCGCGTTCATAAAGAGTAAAAGGAATCCCGCGGTGCAGACAAGCCACTGCCAGAGCCATTCCTCCTATACCGCCACCAATAATAGCAACGTGTGGATAGTTTTCTTTATCCGCTATAGGAGGGTTAGCAGCCTGAACTAACCCAGATCCGTAACAGTTCAAGCATACATCAAGGTGCCCCTTAGGACGGACTGGAGCCGCCCCTTCGCCCTTCGTTTTTTCAAATTGATCGAATGCCATCTGGTAACGGAGGCGCACTTTCTTGCGGATCTTTCTACTTCTTTTGCCGCGTCCCTTACACTCCAAGCAAATAGTCCAGTTACCCTCTTTATTTGTCACCGTCTCGCTCCTTCTTCATTTAACCAAATATTTAACTTATTACTAAATAGCAATTTAACTCGAGAAAATAGATTTTCCTGCGTAACGTTTTGCTTTGAAAACACGCGGTTTAAAAGCTCGGAACGTGCTATACGCACAAACTTAATTAAAAATCAGTACAACATTTACTGAAGCGCCACAACACTGCTCAGCGCATGACTAATCATATCCATTTGATCGTTTCAGCAAAAGAAGGCTTTGAGCTTGCAGCGATAATTCGCGATTTAAAGATGTATACCAATAGAGAGGCGATGTCTGCACGATGGTCAGTTAGGGTTGCCCCAAATGCTGGTGCGAGCTTGTAGCTCGTGCAATTACTAAATGATGATATTATTGAATTAATGAAAGGTACGAGCTGCAAGCTCGCACCAACAAAAAGGCTGTATCAAAACCATGATCAGCTCCTTTTTTATTTGTACTGACTTTATTCTCTCAAGCAAAAAATATAAATGCCCAACCAGTCAAAATATTATTTATTAAACAAGTTTGTCGCGTTTCTATATCCCGAATCTTGGATGCTGTACCAATCTGTATAATTACTACCAGAAGAAGCGATCCAGCCTGGGAATTTTGAGTTATTTAACCATGTGTCGGTACATTTCATAATTGGCAGGCAAAGAAGTTCCCAATATTAGGCCGCTAAATCAGCAAAAGGCTGCCAGACGGGTACCTGGCAAACCTTTTAAACCAATATAGTAGGAAGGATTGTGTGTTCGATTAATTATATCCGGGATTTTGCTTCAGCTCTGCATCCTTATTAAGACGGATATCGTTCAACGGCAAAGGCAATAGCACATTATGATCTTTAAAATTGGAGATCACCTTACCTGCAGGACTAGTATCTCCGTTCAGTGCAATACGGTCTTTGAGCTTACCTGTACGAACAAGTGTCATACGGCGATTTTCTTCGCCAATAAGTTCACGGGCACGTTCATCAAGTATAAAGTCTAGGGTAATATCGCTAGCGCTGACTTTGCCTAAATTCAGATTATTGGCTGTTATTCTCGCCAGTTTAAATGCCCTGTCGCGTAATATATTAATGTCGGCAGCAGCACCAGCAAGGTCGCTTTTCCGGAAACGTGCTTCAGCTCTTAAAAGATAAGTCTCTGCGAAACGCATAACTGGCCAGTCTTTCACCAAAGCAAAGCCAAAATCATCTGTAGCATCATAACCACCCCATTTGGTAGTGTATGGATACCAAACTTCCAGACTGTCGGCTTCGAACGGAATAACGCGATCTCCCGTTTTAATAGTAACTACCTTCACTGCATTGGCTGAAGTTGATGCTACACGAAACCCTTTTGCATCGACACCAATAGTGGCTGTAAAACTTGGGCGGTTGTAATTTGTGCTGCGGCGAATATTATAGTTACTATTTCTAATATCGCCTTCCAAGCCACGCCAAACGTTGTATTTCATGAAATTGCTCAAACGAAGACGTCCGTTTCCGCGGCCTCCTAATGAATCAGCATTCACCATTCCATCCCATTTGTGATAGGCAGGTTGCCACACACGGCGATGCTGAGGAGCATCAATTGTTCCACCGGCAACTGTACGGGTATATTCCATCTCGAATGTCCAAATTCCCTCAGTGTTCCCTTGAGAACGGCGCTGATTTCCCCAACGGAACATATCCCGGTAAAAGTCGCCTCCTTCACCCGTAAACTTGCCATAACGCGCCTCAATTAGTTTATACTTCCCGCCATTTATGATATCCGTTGCAGCCTGCTCTGCTTTTGTAAAATAGCTGTTATCTCGCGTACCTATTCTAAGATAAACTTCGGCTGCCAATTGGCGTGCTATGTCCTTATTAATACGGCTCGCACTAGGGGCTTTATCCACTTCTAGGAGATTAGCAATGGCGTAGGTAAGATCTTCGTCTATTAGTTGATCGACTTCTGCAACAGGCTGGCGGGTATAGTTGAATGTAGGTACTTTAACAGGCTCCTTAATTAAAGGAACATCCCCCCACAAGGTTACTAGGATATTGTAAGCATATGCACGAAAAAACTTCGCTTCGGCAGCCGCCTTGGTATTATCGCCTGCATTGGCAATAACCAGGTTAGCATGATTGATGAAATCGTAACATTTCTGCCATAAAAAGGCTACTCCTGCATTATCAGAATTGAGGTCAGCATACTGATAAAAGGGATTCTCGACGCCCTGAGTTGCTCCCGCACTGGTAACATCTGTACCAATTTGAAAGATAGAAACAAATCCCTGTTGGCCACTCCATCCCCATAACTCTGCAAATGTTCGATGTAAACCTACAACCTGTCCTTCCAGTGTAGAATTGTTAATATTTGATGTACTGTAACTTGAATAGGGCTTTTCATCTAAAAAATCATTTTTGCATGAGCTCACAAACAAAGTTGCAGCCGCGAAGAGAGTATATATTGTTTTAAATTCTTTCATAATTCATCAAATTTTTTTTGGTTCATTGATTCATTAAAAACTTACGTTTGCACCCAAAACAAAACTGCGTACCATTGGATAATTGATGTCCCAATTATCAGATCCGCGTGAAATATCACGAGCCTCAGGATCCCAACCTATCCAGTTTGTCCAGGTATAAAGATTGCGTCCACTCGCGTAAACCTGCAAACCTCCCAATCCAATTTTACTTATCGCCGATTTGGGTAAGTTATAGCTTAATGTAACATCCTTCAACCGAGTAAAACTTGCATTTGAAGGGAATCCATAACCGTAGAAGTTGGAATGGTTACCCAAGGACCGCCATTCATTGCTTTTGTTTTCTGGTGTCCAGTAACCAATAATGGCAGGACTGTTACGTCGTCCCATTTCGTCAGCTGCAACTCCAATTTGCCGATTATTACTCAAAGCTCCCTGAACAGTACTTATGAACACATTTAATGAAAAGTCTTTATAAGTAAAAGTATTGGTTAAGCCGCCAGTCCACTTTGGAGATGTTTGACCAAGAATTCGGCGATCATCATTATTTATCTTACCATCTTTATTAAGATCAGCTAGCTTTAAATCTCCGGGTTCGGCAGTGTCATCCCAGCCCTTATTAGCACCAGAAGTGATTTCGTCTGCCTGCCAAATCCCTACCTTGGTATAGTCCCAGATTACCCCTACAGGCTGCCCGATAAACCAACGATTGCCTAGATCATCTTTCCCGTCTCCATAAAGATCGAGGATCTTATTTTTATTATGAGAGAATACAATTGTACTCGACCACGTGAATTTTTTCATGGTGAGGTTCTTTGTATTCAGGGTTAAATCAATACCCGTATTCTGCATCTTACCAATATTCGCCCATACAACTTCATAACCTGTTAGCCGTGGCAAGTTTTGCCTAAGTAACATGTCGTGAGTTTTGGTCTTGTAAAAATCAACGCTTCCACTTAGCCGATTACCCAATAGCCCAAAGTCAATGCCCGTATTAAATCCTTCCGTTTTCTCCCACTGAAGGTCATCATTTCCCATTATTAACCGGCCATCAACCGTACGTATTTTAAGTGTGGTTCTTGCTTGTCCACCCATGGGCAAAGAACCTGAATTCATCAATGACAATGTCTGATATATACCGATTGCTTCGTTTCCTGTAAGGCCGTAAGAAAAGCGCAATTTCAAATTGTTCACCACATCGGCATATTGTTTCATGAACGATTCGTTATGAAGGTTCCAGGCAACAGCAGCAGATGGAAAGGTTCCATATTTTTTATTTGTACCAAATACAGAAGCACCATCCCGGCGTACAGTAAAGGTGAACATGTATTTGCTATCGTAACCATAATTTATACGCCCCATTTGCGACAAACTGCGATATCTATCGGCCTCGGAAGATACCGTTTGGGTAGATGCTGATTCAAGATTTCCCCAGGCAAGATCATCATTCGGAAAAACCTGGCCGGTGGCAATAGACTGTTGCCAGTATTTATCTTTGGCTGCAAACAAGCCTGTAAAGTCCAAATGGTGCTTGTCTATGTCTTTATTAAATGAAAGGATGTTTTCTACCGTATAGGTCTGTGATTCCGAATTGGTTATTCTACCCAGCCCATTTGCGTTATACACTGTTTTACCCTCATATTCATTAGTACGGGTAGGAAAGTAGGTAAAGCCTCCGTTCAATCTAAACTTCAACCCGCTTAAAGGTTTCCATATCTCTCCAAAATTCATCTCTCCATAACCATTCAGCGTCATATTAAATTGACGTCGTTCTGGGTTTAAAGTAGTAGGCAACAAAGGATTTGGCCACAACTGTTCAGAATACATCGGGTATTGTGTAAGTGAACCATCTGCATTATACATGGTAGCGTAAGGGCTCATTGCCGCGGCATTTAAAAGATTGGCTCGTCCGCCATCTCTATTATGTGCTATGATAAACGAGGAGGTACCTACAGTTAGGTACTTTGTTGCTTTAATATCTGTATTTACCCGAAAAGAATAACGCTTATAGTTATATCCTAATATAACCCCCTTTTGATCCAGATAATCACCCGAAACATAGTACTTCGCATTCTCACTTCCGCCGCTAAGGCTAATGTTATGATTTTGGTTTACGCCAGTTTGCATCGCTGCATCAAGCCAATCTGTTGTAATGCCATTTTTGTAGTTTTCAGCTTCAAGCTGGTTTCTAACTGGCCCGCCGTTAAATAAACTGGTTTTGGTGATCCGGGAGTATTCAGCATAACGCCTTAAAAGCTCTTCTCCTGATGCCGGCTCCAATACATCCGTAGCATTCTCAATACCCCCATAAGTATTGTAGCGAATAGAAGGTTTACCAGTTGTACCGCGTTTTGTGGTGATTAGTATTACTCCGTTTGAACCATTCACCCCATAGATGGCAACCGCCGAAGGGTCCTTAAGAATCTCCACAGATTGGATATCATTAGGGTTGATGTCATTAATCGATCCATCTGTTTTGGTTAAGGGGATACCGTCTACTACAATATAAGGTTCTGAGGTCGCACTTATGGAATTCCTTCCTCGAACTTGCACCGCAGGAGCATCTCCGGGTATAGAAGATCCCTGAGAAACGGTTACGTTCGCTACTGCTCCCTGAATAGCCTGCATCACGTTATTAACCGGTAATTTCGACAAACGCTCCTTAGGTACGGAAGCCACTGACCCGGTGATGTCGGAACGCTTTTGAGTACCGTAACCAACTACAACCACCTCGTTTAACTGATTCTTTGCATCTGGCGTTAACTTTACATTAAGCACCTCTCCACTCACCGGCAAGGTCTGCGTAGAGAAGCCAATGTAAGAGAATGTCAGAGATCCGCCCTCAGGAACATTGATACTGTATTCTCCTTCAACATTGGTTATTGTTCCAGTGGTTCCTCCGGTTACTCTCACGCTTACTCCGGGCAGAGGTTCTCCTTTTTCATCAGTTACTTTTCCCCTAACTTTTACAACAGCCAACTCAACGTTTTCCTTTACGTCGCGCTTAAGAAGGATTACATCTTCAGCTAATTCATAGGTTAGCTGAAGGGGTGGAAGGAGTTCGTTCAGAACATCAGCAAGTTTTTTATTTGATACCGAAAAAGAAACATGTCTATCGGAATTTATAATAGCAGAACTGTAGATGAAAGTGACTTTCGACTGCCGTTCTATATTGGAGAGCACTTTACATAACTTCTCTTGCTGAGCCTCGATACTCACCCTGGCGTTGAGCTCAGCCTGTCCGTTACTGTCTTTTGCGATTGCACTCCCTACTAAAGACAGTACTATGGCAATTTTCAAAGTAATTTGCATAATTACGACATGTAGAGATTTTTTTTTCATAATTTCGAATGGTTTTGAATGATTTTTAAGTTCAAAAAAAGCCCTTATAACCAAAATTTAGCAGTAGCGGTTATTAGGGCGAAGCCAGATTTTCTAAAGCGGCAGTGCGGGAACACTGTCGCTTTTTTAGTAACAATTTCTCTCTATTTCATACTCATATTGTTTAATTGGTTTTTTCTATTGGTTTAAACAGCCTTTCCCTTCTATTACAATTTCGCCCTCAACAATCTTATAATCGGCTTCAACGGCATTGCAAATCAGCCTTAACTTTTCATATAATGATTGATGTGTTAAGGATGCTGTTAAAGGACAAGAAGCCATTCTTTTTTTGTCGTAACTTATTTGGATATCGTAGGATTTTTTCAAGGCTTTGACTACTTCAGAGAAAGGGGTATCTACAAAATTCAGCGAGGTTCGGGTTACCTCTTCCGATAAAATTGAGGGCTGTTCGAGGTTCTTTTTTATCAAACGGTCGTCGTTTCGATAAAAGTCTACCTCCTCATTTGGCTTAACTAAAACCCCTTTTCCTTCAAGGTCGTTTACCGTTTTCGCCTCTATAATTTTAGTATTGGCATAGCTTTTATGAAATACCGAAACTCTGCCCGTGTTTACAGTCACTGAATATTTTTCGCTGCCCTTTAATGCCTTGATCAAAAAGCTGGTTCCTAATACTTTTGTCACCAACTCATCCGAGTACACGATAAATGGCTTTTGCTTATTCTTGCTCACCTCAAAAAAAGCTTCGCCATTGAGGCAAACTTCCCTTTTTACGTTATTGAAGGTACTGTTATAGCTAATCTTGCTTCCTGGTTTTAAAACAACAGAAGTATTGTCAGGAAGTCGAATAAGTACAGGTTTTGATTTCCGGTTTGTTTGAGTTATAGTAGAAATCTGCAATGCCTCTTGTTTCGATGGGAAATAGCTTCTATAAAATAAAAGCCCAAGTGCAGATATCATGATCAGCGTTGCGGCAATCCGGAGCCATTGTTTGCGGAAAAGTGGCGTTGCTTCATCTATCTGTTCATCTTCGGATTGAAGCAGATATGTTTTCTCGGCAATAAGCTGTACCAGATTAGCAACTTCATCATCCGAAATATCACGATATGGTTTTATCTCAACCGAAGAAGCGAGGTTTTTTGCCTGATAGAAAATATCCTCTTTTTCGGGGTATTTCTTTACAAAGGATAGCCAGAATATAGCGTTTCTATCGGAAATGCCTTGCGCCCATTGTATAAAAGAGTCATCCAGCAGAAAATCTGCAACTTCGAATTTCGAATAATCTTTCACTATAATTAGTTAGTTATAGGAAATATGCAGGAAGGATAAATTTCTACTGGCTTAAAACTAAGTTTTTTTTAAATTATTCATAACTTACTGAAAGACAGGGAAATAAATTTACAAATAATATTCAAAAAAAGCCATTAGCAACACAGCCACTTGCTCAAACCAAGCTTTACGCAAATGATTTACCGCCTCATGCAGCAAGTTATATACAGATTGTTTGCTCAGCTGCATAACCAGTGCAATTCGGTCATGATCAAGGTTTTCGTAAAATCGGAGGTATAAAATTTCCTTTTGTCTTTTGGGAAGACAGTTTAAGGCCTGTTCGATCTTTATGCGGTTCTCCAGAGATGTTTGTTCTTGAATGAGTTTATTCTCGATGTTAAATTCGATGTCGAAACAATAGTCATCATTCAATATCTCTGCATTTTCCCATTTCGACTTTTCCCGGAAAATACGCAACCTTAATGCTTTTAACAGATATGATTTTACCGAAGCTGTGGAATTAATTCTGTCTTTACGGTTCCAAAGTTCAAAAAACACATCCTGAATACAATCCTTTACAAAATCGGCGTCGTTAATAAAACGTATACCGTAACGAAACAGGATTTTGGTGTATTTATTTATCAGGCGGGAATAAGCCACAGAATCACCCGCTCGGAAATTATTCCAAAGTAGTTGATCGTCTACTATATCAATTTGACTGGGCAAGTGGTTTATTAACTGGTCTCGGAAAAATAAATGTAAATGAATTTTAGAAAAAACTGTATAAATGTTGAAAAAAAAGCCGCCAGGAACCCTTTTTAAAAGCATAGGAAGCTCATTGAATGCTAACTCCATAGGCATTGTATCAGCTGTTCCTTAAAAAAGCATATCAACTCTTTAAGTAATAATCTTCATCAAGAAGAGATGGCTTCTTCGCACAGCCGTATCTCAGGAAGAGGTTCTTGCTATCTTCCGAGATACAGCTATTCGGAATGTCAAGATTGGCTCTGCCAAAATGTGAGTCCCCCGATCAAAAACACACCCCTACTATTGATATGCCACGGTATGTATCATAAAAAATGCCATGCGGATCCTCACCCGCATGGCAAACCTAAACCTTATCACAATTGATGTGAAGCACAAACATATGGCTTTATTTTGAAATTGCAATATTTATCACAAATCAAATTTTAAATAACTTAAATCAAGTTCAACCTACTTTATTATAAGAACAGTTTGCTAACATCGAATCACTGCTTAAAGAAAGTGTCAAAAACCTTCCCCCCGTGCATCTTTTTCGCTTATGGTAATTGTTGCTGGTTCATTAATGGTAGCTAAATGAAAACTTCTTACCGCTCTGAATTATCCGGATGGTATTTGTCTTTTCATCATACGACCACTCTTTTGCATTGCTAATATTTACTGGTTTCTTTTTAGATTTAATTAGAAAAATGCAGTCTTCTTTTTGAACGGATTCAAAATCTATAGTACCGTTTTTATTTACACTAACTTTTATATCCTGGTAAGATACACCATCACCGGTAGGTTTGTGATAAGTGGTTGATGAATTGCCGTAAGGATAGATTAAGAATGTTTGTTTCCCTTTTGACCGGCCATCACCATGGCCGGTAACATTATCGTCTACTTTTAGCGGTATAATTGCACCCGCCTTAATAAAAATTGGGTACGATTTTTCCGAATAAGTTTTAGCTATTTTTTGTCCAGCCTCATAAAAGGAGTCAGTCCAGTAATCAAACCAGGCGTTATTTTCCGGAAGATTTATGGCGACTGTGGCATTTTCTCCGGTAATAGGTTTAACAAATATATCCTCGCCCAATAGATGGCTTTGATCGGCTATAGATGCATTTTTTATAATTGAACCGCCATGTACATGAGCATTTACCCCAGCGGAAAAAAGGTAATATCCAAGCTCTTGATGGAGTGTGGCATAGTAACGATAAATTTGAGTTACATCTTCTCCGAAATACCAGGGCAGATGCGTGCTGAACGCCCCATTGCTTCCACCGTTAATCATTACAGGGCAAAAACTTCCAAATTGCATATAACGGATAAATTCTTCCCTTTTGGATTTTGCCTCGAAATAACCACCAATTTCACAGGCTAAAGTCCCGTAACCCGCATTGGCAGAGGTATAAATATTATTGATCTGTTTATTTAATCCACCCCAATTACCAGAAAAATCACCAGACCAACCAACGGTCAGATCTTCAACCGCAGCAGCGTAGCCGCCCTGGTGCGAAAAGGGCCTGCCCAAGATAACTGCATTCCGATTTTTGCTTAAGGAATGGTTGATGATAGCACGATAATAATAAGGCCTGAAAGCTTCGTTGGACATTTTTCCGATGGAAGTTGTAACCGTATCTCCAAAATAGATTTCCCCCTGATCTACTTTCCAGCCATCTATCCCCATATCTAAAAGCTTGTCAAGCCGGGTATTCCACCATTTGTTTGCAGCCGGATTTGTAAAATCAATATGTAAGCCCCTACCCTTCCACCAGTCCGATTCCTGCCCATTATTAACAGCATAACCCATTTTCCTGACGTATTCAAAATCAGGGCTGGCGTTGTTCCTGGTATCTTTTGATTTACTGTTTATACAGGCGGTAAGCCACATAACTACTTTGATATTCTGATCTTTTAAAAACTTGATTGTCCCTTTCGGATCAGGGTATTTGTTGGTATCCCATAGAAAATCATTGTACGAGAGTGACCATGGGCTATCCACAATAAGGGCTCCCACAGGTATTTTGTGTTGTTTATACTGATTAACCAGCATCTTTACTGCCTGATCTGTATTCAAACTATCTTCCCAAATCCATGGGCTATACACCCATAAAGGAGCTATAGGAGGTTTTCTATTCGATTGTGCCATTGAAGGCAAGGAGCATAATCCTACTAAAAAGAATAGGACTGATTTTATAGATTTTAACATTGATGTGTGTGTGTGTGTACAATTTAAACAAATAAGAAACCAGCTTCAACACATTTAATAGCAATCATATGTGCTGCCTTCTTACTCATTTCAAATTTCCGAACCGCATTTTTTCTAACTTTCCGGTATTCTTGAGCAATTGAATAATAGTTGATGGCCCCAAGTTTTCGGCGCCTTCCCATGAACTAAGAATCCACCTAACTTTCTTATCCTGAGCAATTTCCAAAGCCTGCACAGGGGGATTCTTCAAATCTATAGTGGCTGCACTCCACTGGTTAAACCAATTATTAAAAAGGATATTACCATTTGATAAACGTTGAGCCACCTGTGGCGAATTCACATTGCATCCTTTAATAGTTTTGGTATCTATCTCCCACACCGCTTCTCCTTTACGGTTAAGTTCCACAACGGAGCTAGCAGAACAAACCAGGATGTTGCCATCTTTTAAAGGCTCTGCCGACCATGGCCTTGGTATATCAAGTGACAAAAGAATGTTGCCATCAGAATCATATTCATTCACTTTGGACATATCCATATGCGCAACTAAAAGCGTTCCCTTATCAGTTAATCGTGCATGACGAAAATGCCCATGAATATTGTTTGGATTTCCTACCGGGATATTGAATTGCTTTATCACTTTGTTTGTAGCATAATTTATCACCATTACCCGGGCAGGTTTACCATTCATTACAAAAACAACGAGGTTTTTCCCCGCAGGCACTGCTGTATGAATTTCTGTGCCTGCCGGAGCTGGATAGTTCCAAATAATCTGTTTGGATGGTGTTAATATGGACACACCGAACTGATGGGCAAATAGTATATTCCCGTTCCTTAGTAAAACCGCATCACTAATTTCTCCCTTACTATTGGTATTTGTATAAGACCAGGCAATTTTTCCATCTTTAACAATGTACATGTTATGTATTTTACCTTCTCCTGCGTAGAAGAAATCAAATTTTGATAAGTCTCTGCTTACAGGCTGAATATTACCCTGTGCAAACAAGGGTTGGTTGATTATAAAGATGAAAGAAATCAGTAATACGGTAAATGGGGGAATTTTGCAGCGGTTTAATTTTAGGTTCATATTAGTTTTAGTGTTAAGAAAGTCTTCAATTGACAACTTAACCGCTAAAATAGATAAAGTTTATTTAAATTCAACATTGTTGAATTTAAATAAACTTTTTTCTGGTATGTTTCTCCATTTACATCAATGACATACCTTGGGTAGTTTAATGGGCATGCTATTAAGTTAAGGAAATAGCATGCGAA
The DNA here is from genome assembly GCA_966211215.1 of uncultured Pedobacter sp. GTDB lineage: Bacteria > Bacteroidota > Bacteroidia > Sphingobacteriales > Sphingobacteriaceae > Desertivirga. The sequence goes on along the minus strand of CBIHNR010000057.1, from coordinate 10,106 downwards.
AAATCCTGTAAAGCGTATTACCCTCTCTGCCTTCGGCATCTCTCCAGCAGTATTGTTCATTGAAAAACAACACTTTATCCATACTTACAAATGCTGAGTCGTGCTGTCCTCCGCTGGCGGAGGTGCCGAAGGCGGAGGTGGTTAGACGACATTTAATTCAAGCGTATTATTCCACCCCCTACCCCCGCCAGCGGGGGACAGCATAGCGCTCAACCTTTATAACACTCTATTTCAACGAATTAGAAAACACAAACATCTATAGGTTAACGGCTATGTCCACAGGAAGAGAAAAAGCTACCGCACACCGGACAAAGCCCCAGCCACAGCCGGGAACAACAAACCTACTTCGAACCTGGCTTTACCACCCTGCTCAGTAGATCAAGATTCGATTTCTTCATTTCATCTAAAACCAGTTCTGCCAAAAGCCTTGCACCATATTCGCTGAAATGTGTACCATCATTTACACCATTAGGAAATTGAGGATTTGTCCCTGGTTGGGAAACATTGAACAACAGTTTTGAATTCTCAGGCCCAAAAGACTCATACAGTTCGCGGCTTCTGGTATCAAGGTCGATCATAGGAACTTTATATTCGGCAGAAACCTCTGCTACCACTTTTGAATACTCGATGTGGGTTTCCAATGCCTTTCCGTCCTTGCTAAACTTGCGGCGCGATACAGGCGTTACCAGTACAGGATTAGCATTTTTCGCCCTGGTTTCTGTGATAAAACGAACCAGGTTTTTACGGTAATCTTCCGGGGAAGTATGTCTTTCTTCAAATTTTGCTCCGGTCGCCTCATCATTGTGGCCGAATTGCATAAAAACATAATCGCCGGATTTTAATGCATTGGCTACAGGCTGCCAGCGATTCTCACTAATAAAAGTTTTGGTGCTTCTGCCTCCTTTGGCATGGTTTTCAACCTTAACAGTTTTGTCAAAGAAAACTGCAAATGGAGTTCCCCAACCGGTTACCGGAGCCTGAGAAAGGGGTTGTGTACAAACTGTAGAATCACCGATCAGGTAAATAGTTATTTTTTCAGGTTCCGACAGTACAAAAGAACACAGTGTTAAAACAATAGCCAGAGCTGATATTTTATTAAGCATACGCATAAATTGTCTCCTTATTTTTTAGGTTTAGGCTTGAAAAAATGATCATTAATGCTTCCAGGATTCAGGCTTTTAAGTTCAGCATAAACTATTTCTGCCATCTTTCGTGCTCCTAATTCACTAAAATGTGTATCATCTGTTTTTCCTTCAGGATAATTAGGATTTTCTCCTGGCTTAAGATGGTTAAAGAGCCATTGGGAGTTTTCTGCACCAAACGATTGAAGCAATTCCTGGCTTTTGCGGTCAAGTTCAATTAAAGATACTTTTTCCTTCTTCGCCACTTTTCGAACCAGCTCCGAATAAACTTTATGCGTATCCTCTAATTTTCCATCTGCATTAAACTTACGTCTGGCGGCTGGAGTAATTAAAACGGGAATGGCTTTTTTAGCTTTTGCATCCTCAATATATTTTGCCAGGTTAGCCTGAAACTGTTGCTCTGTAGTTGACTGCGGCTTGGTAGAAACTTCGTCATTATGTCCAAATTGAATAAGCACAATGTCTCCCTCCTTCAAACTATCCACTACCGGAGCCCATCGATTTTCTTCCATAAAAGATTTGGTGCTGCGTCCGTTCTGCGCAACATTGTAAATCACCGTATTGGAAGTATCGATAAATTTTGAAAACATCATTCCCCAACCTGTTTCGGGGTATGCTGATATAAACTTGTTCGACATGGTAGAATCTCCTACCAGAAAAATCCTCAGTTTTCGTGGTTGATTGGTAAAGGCCAGGCCGAGTATTCCCAATAAAATCAAGCTATACTTTAAATAAGATTTCATCAATTCCTATTTTAATTTTACTGAACTTTCTTTTGCTCCGTTTTCTGCTAACACCTTACTTTTTACAGTTTCGGTACTGGTGTTTGTGAGGGTAATGTCTTTCGTCCGTTCTCCGTTTACAAGACATAAAAGCTCGGAGTCATTTTTATAAGCCAGTTTGTCTACGGTTACAGACTTACTGCTTTCAACATACATAACGGGCTTCGTTTTAGTGGTTATCACTTTTAAGTCGTGTAATGAAATCCCTTCGGCTTCGATGATCTCAATACCTTTATTGGTTTTCAGTTCCACATTGCTGATAGAGATATTCTTAACACTCATTTCGGGCAAGCCACGAATAAAAATTCCTTTTTCCGCACCGTTACAAACCACATTTCTGATATCAAAATTTTTGAATTGAGGCGTTGCTTCCGTCACAGCCGGCACGTCCACTTTCTCTCCGGGAGCGGGAGGTTTCGTGAAATAATACATATCAAAATAGATAGCCTCGTCCAAAATATCCTTCATATAGATATCCTTCACATAGATATCTTCAACCACTCCTCCCCTTCCTCTTGCTGTTTTAAACCGCAGCCCTTTGTCGGTTCCCATAAAGCTGCAATCAGAAATGAAAATATTACGGGCGCCTCCGCTCATTTCGCTGCCTATAACAAAACCGCCATGGCCTTTATAAACGAAGCTATTGCGAATTACCACGTTTTCGGTTGGTATGCCTCTCTTCCTGCCCTCTTCATCCTTCCCGGATTTGATGCAGATCCCGTCATCACCCACATCAAAAGTGCAGCCATCAACCAGCACATTTTTACATGATTCCAGATCGAGTCCGTCGCCGTTTTGAGCATAATCGGGATTCTTTGCATATACATTTTTAAGGGTGAGATCTTCGCACATCAACAGATGAAGGCACCAGGCAGGGGAATTTTGAAATGTTACTCCTTCTAATAATACCTTTTTACATCCGGTGAAATTCAAAAGAGTTGGGCGCAGGTAATCCTTCACTTCTTCATAGTCCCTGGCGGTTTTTCCGTAAACTATTGCTCCAGATTCTTTCATACTGTGCCCTTTTTTGGTCTTTTCGGAGGGAAACCAGGTTCTTCCATCCTCGCTTACCAGCCCACCGCTTTCAACTTTCTTTTTCCACTCTCTTTCTGTTAGCCTGTCCTTTGTTACCATTCGCCAGTAATCGCCATTTCCGTCGATCACGCCGGAACCGGTAATTGCTATATTCTCAAGGTTCATCCCAGAAACTGGCGACTGATTTCTCATTGATGGCTTGCCCTCATAATTGCCCTTAACCAGAGGGTACTGGCTGAAATCATTGGTAAAGAGCAGAATAGCGCTTCTACTGATATGAAGATTTACGTTGCTTTGCATCACCACTGGCCCTGTTAACCAAACTCCTTCAGGAACCCAAACAACTCCGCCGCCCTTATTGCTACAGTCCTTAATGGCACCGTTAATGCTTGCTGTATTTAGCGTTTGGCCATCGGGTTTTGCTCCATATCGGGCGATATTGAATGTGTCTCTTTTAAACTCTGGTTTAACTGCCGATGGCAAATTGTCCCAGGAGTATTTCTTTGGAATTGTTTGTGCTTCCGTATTCCACCCGGAAAGTAAAACTGATGATAACAACAGCAGTTTATTAGCTATTTTCATTTTAAATATTGTGTTGAAATTTCTAAACTGGATATTGATGCAATGCCCTTGATTCAATTCATTTAGCGATCCGCTGGAAGCGGCCGGCTATAAGTCTCATCTATTTCGGCAGACAAAGTTGTAAAGCAGGCAAAAAAAAGGGGGACAAAAATTCGGCAGAGAAGTCTAATTTCTAGTCAAGACTGAATTTTAGATGGAAAAGATCATTTTTTTGAGCAATTGCCAAATCACTCTTTCATGGACCCAATGAGGCATGTAAGTAGGGGTTTTGTCATTCTCTTCTTCTTTTGCAGCTAATGTAGTATCCGGCCCAAGCCTCAAATCCCTGCATCGAAAGCCTTACTAACCTACTTCAAGGCAAAGAGGCAGGGTATAAAATTTGGGCTAAACAGTAAAATAATTCGTCATAAAAACCCAAAAAACACCCTCTACAGTAGTTTATTCGCACTTTTTTAAAATTCACAAAAAAGCAGGCATGCTTCACGAAACTCAGTTTCATTTAATTTTGAATCTGTAAACACAACCAATTAATAAATTCAAAATGAAAAAATTAGTAGCGATAACTTTTTGCGCTATGGCAATGGCTGGCGCAGCAAAAGCACAAACGTCCACTAACCCAGCTGTAAAAGTTGAATTATCAAAAGACGGCGAAACAAAACCGAAATCAGCCCGGGAAATTGAAGAAGACCAGATTTTTTCATTAGCCGGTTTCAGTGCAGATGAAGTGATTAAATTTAGAGAAGTAATGAAGGAAATGGGGCAAAAGAGTAAAGAAGTAAACGGCAGTTCCTTAAGTGACGCTGAAAAAGATGCCAAAAAGAAAGAGCTTGCCCAAGAGAAAAAACAGAAAATGATAGACGCTGTTGGTGCTGACAAATTTAAAAGCTGGATGAACGCACGTAAGCAAGTTGCCGAGGCAAAGAAAGCAGAGGCCAATTAATTTTTTTTCAATTCAGGCCGACTTCAATTTAGTTTGAGCCATTTGGACTCGTTTACAATTGACTGTCTAGTTTCGCCCTCTTGACCAATTACCGGTATGTTATGGCCAATTATTAGTAGCCCTACTAAATACTTCAAATTAATTTTAATGCTCTGTAAGTGAAGCTAATCCCTGATTTGCTTTACACGCCAGGAAATCAAGATTTTCTGTGTGTTTTAGTTTTCTTACCGGACCATTTTTATCGCTTGTATAACCTTTTATAAATCTCATGAATAAAAAATTTTACTTATTTCTGCTATTCATTCCTTTAATCCTGTTTGGAAGCAGGGAAACCGCACGAGGAACCACCACCAATGTTACAACCTCTACTATTATAGCGGCTCTCGGCGCCGCTGCAAATGGTGATACGTTGTTACTTGCCCCAGGAACCTATACATCGGCTTTTGGAATTCAAAACAATAAAATCCTTACTATTAAATCAAACGGAACAGGTACCGTAACTTTAAATTTTGCGTTTTCAGCCTCTGATAGCAATACCGGCGGAGGACTAATATTTGACGGAGTTACAATTGATAGAGCCGGTGGTGATTTCATGAGTGTAGCCATTGGCACAGTTGGAACGCTGGCATTCCGAAATTGTACCATTCAAAATCTGGCCAGGTACATCGTGCGTACAACCGATGCAACTGCTAAAACCATGACCAATTTTGAGATAAGTAATTGCATCATCAAAAATTGCGGTACAGCCTTGTCCTGGGCTTTGAACAGGTTGGTACACCATGTCCAAAATGTTCAAATCAAGAACAATACCTTTTATAATTACCAGGGTGAGGACATTTTTTTGTCGGCTGCAGCAGCTCAGAATACCGCCTTTGACACAGATTTTGTTTTTGAAAACAACACCGTTTACAAATGTATAAATGCAACCAAAGGAACTGCTTATGCAGTGTGTAACGCAGGTAACAAATTTAAAACCACATCATCTTATACGTTCAGGAACAACATCTTTAACTTAAATGGTGTTACGGGCACTAACAAATCACCTTATTTACTTACCGGCGCAACTAATGGAAAAACCTTAATTGCAGAAAAAAACCTGATAGTTGATTTTATCGGTACTAATACAACTGCATATAACTATACTACTTTTACCAACGTTACCAAGAACGATGTAACCTTAGCTGGTTTAGGCTTATCAAGTATTGGATTTTCAGACCCTAACAATGGAGATTTTAGTATTCCATCCACCTCTCCCATTGCTACAGCGAGTACTACTAATGGTATCCTTGGCGATCCACGCTGGTTGAAAGTAGTAACAACAGCTGTTAACCTTACTACTTCTGTATCTTCTGAAAGTGCAGGTACAGTTTCACCTGCTTCAGGCGTCTATAATGCAGGAGATAATGTAAGCGTTACAGCAACCCGAAATTTTGGTTATCAGTTTAAAGAATGGCAGGATGCCAGCACAGGCACTGTCCTTTCAACCAGCAATCCCTATTCTTTTACCATTAATGGAAATACCAATATCAAAGCTGTATTTCAGGCTTTAACCACCTATAATTTTTCTGTTACCACACAGGGTAGTCAATGGGGAAGTGTTAGCCTGAACCCTGCTCCAACAAATGGTAAATATGAGGCGGGCACTGAGGTTGCAATGACCGCAGTACCTAACCCAATTGTTAACTTTCTTAATTGGGAAGACCAATCTACTGGCTTAAGCCGTACAATCACTGTTGATGCTGATAAAGCTTTTACTGCAAAATTCGATGAAGTTCCTTTTATTGTTGGATGGGACTTCAAGGCACAAACACCAACTTCAGCAAGGCCTGCCGATTTTTATTCAGAAACAAGCAATACCGGGGTAATTAATGTGTATGAGTCGGTAAATGGGGCTGCACCGGTTGTAAAAGGCTGGCTTGCTTCAACAGGAGCTTTTTCTCCCAATTATCCGCACCTTCGTTTTTGGTCAGCAGGAACGGAATTTAAAACCACCCGCAGACATTTAAAAGCACAGTTTGCCACCACAAATTATAAAAACGTCCAGGTAAAATCCATGATTTGCGGAAACTACCAGGTATATTCTGTAATGACTCTTCAGTACTCGCTGGATGATGTTACTTATAAAGAGTTTGCACGAGTAGATTTAACTCAGACGTATGGCAGCTCCTGGAAAGATTTGAATGCTATGCTTCCTGCAGAAGCCGAAAACCAGCCAAAAGTATATGTGAAATGGATTGCTGACACAACAAGTCCTATCTTAACTGAAGGCACAGGCAATGATGGTACAGCAATTACCAACGTATTTGTTTTTGCAGATAAGGATGTGCCGGCAGATACGGATGCGCCTGTATTTATTTCTTCGGTACCAGCTTCAGAATCGGCAACTGCCACTACCACGGGTTCTGTTATACTTACATTTAACGAAAAATTGAAAGCTGGCAGCGGAAATATCACCCTAGGGACAAAGGTATTGACCGGTTCTTACGGATCGAAAACCGTGAGCTTCGTATACGAAAAATTAAGTTACGATACCGAATACACCTTTACTGTTCCCGCTGGTGCATTAACAGATCTTTTTGGAAATGCCTTTGCTGGCCTTACATTTAAATTCAGAACAGCAAAAAGGACTGAACCCACAAAAAAGTTATTTGATGCAGTGGTAGCTAAAGATGGTTCTGGTGATTATACATCCGTTTTAGATGCTATCGCCGCTGCTCCATCTAGCAGAACGCAACCATGGCTTATCTATATTAAAAATGGAAAATATACTGGGCACCATGATATTCCTTCAACTAAGCCATTCATTCACCTGATTGGCCAGAGCCGAGATAACGTAATCATTTCAGACAGCAGATTATCAGGCGGTGATAATGCATATAGCGTTGACCTAGGAGCAACTATGACGGTAAACTCTAAAGATGTTTATTTTGAAAACCTTACGTTGGAAAACAGCATCGGATACGACAATCTAACTGGGCCACAGGCACTTGCTTTGTATGCCAAGACCGATCGCTTTACTACCAACAACGTTTGGTTAAGAAGTTATCAGGACACCTATCTTTCAGCTTATACCAGCATGTATGACAGGCAATATCTGAAAAACTCGAAAATCGAGGGTGCTGTGGATTATATATACGGTGGTGGCGATGTGTTTTTTGATAAATGTACATTAACCAACAATCGTAACGACGGAGGGTACATCGTTGCTCCGAGCCATGCAACAGGAACTTTATGGGGCTATGTGTTTAGCAATTGTACTATCGATGCCTCCCCGAGAATTGCCAACACAGGAACTAACTATTTTGGCCGTCCATGGCACAATGCTCCTAAAACAGTTTTCATTAACACCACTTTAAAAACCGGAATTAAGCCTGCCGGATGGTATTATAAAATGAATGCTATACCCGCCATCTTTGCTGATTACAACACGATGGATGCCAATGGCAACCCGGTAGATCTTTCTCAACGAATTTCTGATTATGAATACGATGTAAAAGATGCAAATGGCAACGTTACCAGTACTGTAAAAGGAACAGCAAAAAGTTCCCTAACGGATGCAGAAGCGGCAACTTATACTTATGAGAACGTAATGTTAAGAAGCGGCGACACCTGGGATCCGAGATTGATGACTGAAGCCCCTGAAAATCCTTCAAATGTAATCGCTAATGGCGCTTCTATAAGCTGGAGCAGTGTTCCATATTCGAGATTATATATTATTTTCCGTGATAACTCTGTATTGGGCTTCACTACAAATACAGCTTATACTGATGCTACTGCGGTTAGCGGCCAAAACTACGCTTATGCTGTACAGGCGGTAGGTGAATACGGAGCTTTAAGTTCTGCAACAATAGCAGCATCCGGCGTTCTTCCGATTACGGGCTTAGTACTGAAAGCAGAAAGAAGCCAGCAGTCGACAATGCTTAACTGGACTACCAGATCAGAATTTAATACTTCACATTTCGAAATCGAAAGGAGTAATGATGGTTCCGTTTTTAATGTACTGGGGCAACTAAAAGCTAAGGGTAACTCTCAATCTGTAAGCAAATACTCCTTTTCAGATAGGGATATTTTGAATGAATATACTTACTACAGAGTTAAAGCTATTGATCTTGATGGTAAATATAGCCATAGCAATATGGTTGTGGTAGAGGGGCTAAACCACAATAGCGTGTTTGTATATCCTACAATTGCAACAAATACTATTCATATAATCCATCCAAAAATGGCCGGAAGAAACAGTATTGAAATTTACAACCTAAACGGCAATAAAGTAGCGGCTCTTTTAACAGAAGAAGGCTCGTCAGAAAGTACAGTTAATGTTACAAACTTAAGCGCCGGACTTTACATCATAAATTATACTAATGGCACAAAGAACTTTAAGTTAAAGTTTATTAAGCAGTAGATTAAAATTCCGATCACCTAAACCATATCTGCCCCCAGTTCTTTTTATAAAGCGGCACCAGTGAAAATAATACTACTGGCCCGTAAAGACTGCTGTGCATCTTAAAAATTGATTAAATCGATCACATTGTCCTTAAAAAGGGCAATGTGATTTTTTTTCGAGTCAGCCCATCAAGAAAGCAAATGAAGATAGAAAAGATAGCCATTGTGTCAAATGAAAAGATTCTCTATATCAATACTTACGACATTGTATATCTTCAGTCGGGAGGCTTAGCTATTACAATCACTCTTCTCGATGGTACAAAGCATATTGTTTACAAGCAACTAACGAAGTTACAGAGTTTGTTACCAGAATTCTTTGTGCGCGTTACTCAATGCATTATAATAAATAAACTTTATCTGAATTGTATTGAAAAAAAAGATAAGGTAATCAGGATGCAGGGTAATATTGAAATTAGGTATACCATGACGATAGGAAAGTTATTAGGCCGAATAGGAGAAATATCTGCAAAGGCCGGCAACTTATCTAATTTCTCTGAACAAGAGGGAAAAGAACTTCTTCTTAAAAGCTTGTGATTTTTATATTCAAATATCTGCTACCTGATAGCTGGGAATTTATTTGGCATCCAGCAACCACTTAAAAAAGGCTCCGCCCCGGATTTAACCTATCGTGTGGACACATTTTCTAAACCACACGGGGTCAAGCCTTTCAGGCTTGTTTCGATGGGGCCATAACCACGGGTTTCACCCGTGGTTGCTTAGAGTCAAGCCTTTCAGGCTTGCCTGGTAGCAGAACATGCTATGCTAGTCATTCGAACAAGAGGAGAATTATAGCGATTTAATTTGTGTCCACACGATAGGATTTAACAGAGCAAGAGCTTTAAACAAGTAATTCTTTTATTGTGTGAAAATATTATTCCTGGTTAAAGAGTCGAAAAGAACTCGTTCAATACTTCGGTAGTACGCTCCAGCTTATCGTGATGCAGGTTGTGTGATGCACCGTCAATATGTACGAGTTTGCCTTTAGGCATGGCGGCGGCAGTCTCCTCATTTGATTTTCGAACTTCTGGAGAGGCATCCGCCTTTAATATAATGGCAGGCACCTGAATCTTTGATAATGAATTACCCATATTCATTGTACCGCTCATGGCTTGAGAAGCTTCGCTGGAATACGGCCCATGGTACTGTTTTTTCGACAGAGCCCAATATTCAATATCTACTTTA
>CBIHNR010000056.1:0-28211 GCA_966211215.1 uncultured Pedobacter sp. | reverse complement strand
GAGCTCTTTTCAACTTGCAGCAAACGTTCTTCTCGCAGCTGCCCCATCATCATATTATAAACAGAGATCAGTTTGTCAATTTCCTGATGTCCCACCTTATTCAGTTTAGAACTGAAGTCCTTGTCTCTTAATGATTCAATGCCCAAGGAAATAATATCAAAGGGGCGGGCAATGGATCTGTAAAGCCAAAAGGTGAATCCAATGGAAAGAAGGATCAAGCCCTCTCCTATTAAAAAAAGCGTTTGGTTTTGAGCATACAATTCAACGATCAGGAAAATAAAAACCGTATGAATAAGCAGGCTTAACAGCAGAAACTTAGTTTTGAGCTTCATACGGGATGTTATATTTTTCCAGTTTGCGGTACAATGTGCCCCTGCTTAAACCAAGTGCTTTGGCGACCCTGCTGATATTGTTCTGGTGAAACTTCATTGCGTTTTTTATCATCGACAGCTCCATTTCGTCAATTGAAAAAGTGCCAACCGGCGTTCCGTATGAAAGGACTGCCCCCTGCCTTTGCTCCAGATGCTGTTCAAAATCTTTGATTTCAAGAGCATCTCTTTCTGTTAAAAGAACCGTTCTTTCCACTAAATTTTTCAGCTCGCGAATATTGCCGGGAAGGGGCAGGGATTTTAACCAATTAAGGGCTTTTTTATCGATTTGAAGACGTGGGCGATTATAGATCTCTTTTAGATTTTTAAGAAAGTAATTGGCGAGTAAAGGAATGTCTTCTGCCCTTTGGCGAAGAGCAGGAAGGTGGATAATAATCAGATTGATTCGGTAATACAAATCTTCGCGGAACTTGCCATCTGCCACCAGGGCTTTAAGGTCGCGGTTAGTGGCGCAAACTAGGCGGGCATCGACGGTTCTTGAACGGCTGTCTCCCAGCACCTCATAAGTGCGGTCTTGCAGTACCCGCAACAGCTTCACTTGGCTGTTTGGTTCCAAATCTCCTATTTCATCAAGGAAGATGGTACCCTTGTGCGCCATTTCAAAACGGCCAACCCTGTCGTTACGAGCATCGGTAAAAGCCCCCCGTTTGTGCCCAAACATTTCACTCTCAAACAAGGTTGATGATATCCCGCCAAGGTTTACTTTAACGAAAGCTTTATTTTTACGGAGGCTGTTGCTGTGGATGGCTTCTGCGATAAGTTCTTTTCCAGTACCACTTTCGCCCATTATCAGCACGGAAGCATCAGTTCGGGCAACCCTGGCAATAGTCTGAAGTACTTCCAAAAGTTGAGGGTCTTCTCCAACAATGTTATCAAACCCATATTTCTCATTCAACTTTTTTCGGGTTAAAGCTCCTGCCGATTCTTCTTCATCGGATAAATCCAAAGCTGTTTTTAATGACTGTATAAGATGCTCGTTCTCCCATGGTTTATTGATAAAATCGGCTGCCCCGCGTTTCATCCCTTCAACCGCCAGATTAATTGAGCCCCAGCCCGTCATTAAAATCACCGGCAGGAATGGCTTTATTTTCTTTATTTGCTGAAGTGTCGCCAAACCGTCTTCTCCGCTTGTTTCCATTGAGAAATTCATGTCCAGCAAAACTGCTTTAATTGGCTTCTCTGCCAGATGCTTATAGGCTTCATCGGGCTCTTCGGCTGTTATGGACTTGAAGCCTTCCTGTTTTAAGAGAAGGCTTAATGAAGTGCGAACAGCGATATCGTCATCGATAATTAAAATCATAGGAGAGGTTAGTCTTCGTGTAAAGCATTTGCAGGCTGTATTCTTGAAGCTTTTAAGCTCGGGTACACAGCGCAGCTTAGCATTAATAAATATAGGAAGAGTGCAGACATAACCAGACTCAATATTCCGTAAGTGGTAGTCATACCTGGCTCAAAATATTGCATAATTAACAATTGACTTGCTATTAACACGCCCGGCAAAATACCGATGCTTGTTAAGGTAAGGGTTTCGCCGAGCAACTGCTTCCAAATTGCTGTAGATGTTGCTCCCATAGCAATACGCAAGCCGATTTCACTGCGTCGTTTAGACAGATTGTATGTAAATACTCCCGTTACCCCGACAAAAACGTTTATAATCAGAAATACAAAAACTATAAAAGCTAATGTTAGCTGAATATAATCGGTTTTATGCGCATACTTCTTCAAAAGCGATAAGGGCGCATTCTGCTTTATCTCAATATCCTGTGAATCGATCGCAGACAAGTTTCGCCTAATCTTGTCTTCCAGGAACTGAAACTGGCCGGCAAAGGGCGATTTCAGCAAGAACCTGGCATAGGGCTGAGAAATGATATTAGAATTTATAAAATACGCTGGACCGCTGTTGGAAGATGCGTTCTCTCTGAAATCTTCCACTAGCCCTATTATCAATGCTTTAACCAGAGCTTTTTTATTGTTTCCAACGTCTGAATCATCCAAGATATCAATTGTTTTTCCCAGAGGAGATATTCCTTCAAAAACTTCGGCGGCCAAACTGCGGGTAACCACTATAGGCCGAATTGATGATATATTTTCCTTCGGTAGCCATTTTCCTGAAAGCAACTTTATATTGAGGACATTTCTAAAAGCTTCATCTGCCTCAAATTCCGTAACCTTGAAAACTTGTTTTTTATATTTAATCTTCTGGTCACTTCTTCCCCAGCTATGAAATGGAACCACGTCGGGCTGGCTAAGGGAACTTACTTCTTTAAGGGAACTTAGTTTATCCTTTATTAGTGCAGTGTATCCGGGGCGCTCCGCAGCCGGAACATCTTTTAAGTCTATTTCCACGAGCCAGGCATTTTCGAATTCGTAACCCAGAGGCTTAAAATAATTAGTGAACTTTTTAAGATTCAGGCCAAAGAAAAGAAACAAAGCAAGAAAGGAGATAAAGAGCTGAAGCAATAGAAAGAAGTTCTGCCTACGCTTGTTGATAATTAGTTTGAACAAATGGGTGATCATATGGACTTGCCTCCTTTCAAAGATTGAACAACATTTAACCGCGACATTTTCCATGCTGGATATACGCCTGACAATAAGCTGAATATAAAACAGCTAATAATGCAGACAACAAATATCCGCCAGCTCAGGACTATCGTATCTGTCGGGAGCTTAAAAAGGGGGTCATAAGCATTTACCACATGGATAAAAATACGCGAGGTATAAATTGAGAAAGCTAGTCCTATCAACCCTCCAATAATTGTTATAATGAGATTTTCTATTATGAACTGAATTGCCAAAGTTCCTGATGTTGCTCCAAAAGATTTTCGTACCCCAATTTCTTCTGCCCTCTCAACTATTCGGTTTACATTCAGATTAACCATACTAATAGCCGGAATGGCCATAAATAACATGGTAATAATAAACAGGATAATGGCTACTTTGCCGTATTCTGGCTCTGCATCGTCATCAGAACTGGTTTTGGCAAACTGTTCAAAAGCAGTAAATGCAAAAACTTTAATAGAATCTGCGCCATCCAACCGGCCTCCGATCTTTCGCATTCGGTTTTTTAACTCAAACCGCACTTTTTCTATATCCTCAGATTTGGATAATAGCAATGCATTGTATGTTCCACTAACTGCTTTTTCAGTCTTATTTAAATTCTCATCAGATGTGTAGGGTATGTAAACATCCGAATATATTCTGCTGAAAGGAGAAGATGATTTCACTATACCGATCACCCGAAATCGCTGGCCGTAAATGCTTATCGACTTGCCTATAGCTTGTTGGTTGCCAAAGAAGTAGTTCTTGGTTTTTTCGTTAATTACCGCAACATGATTGCCTTTTTTAACATCATTCGTATTAAAAGGCATGCCTTCTACAAAATCAAAGTGCGTAATCTTCCAGAAATTCTCATCCGTGCATTTAAAGGCATGTGCTACGTTTTTCCCATTCAAGAAGGATATAAAACTGTGGTCAGAGAAAAGTGAGACAGCAGAAACACTTTGCAGTCCTTTTAAGTTCTTCTGCAGAAAGAAAAGGCTTGCCCGGCTTACATCTGAAAATTTCCCCTCGTAACTTTTAATCCTTTCCAGGATAAGCGTTTGGCTTCGATTGGGTTCCGTGTCATTCTCTCCAATTATCTGATCGATAAACGAAGCAAAAACGGTAATAATCATTATGGTGAAACTGATGCCCAGAAGCGAAAGGAAGGTGTAATACTTTTTCCGCAGCATTACTTTAAGGGCTAGTTTTATGTAATTTTTTATCATGATAGCATTTTTATAGGATTAATTAACCTGCTGGCCATCAAAAAACCGGATGATCCGCTGGGTTTTCTTCGCCATGCTTTCATCGTGGGTAACCATTACAATGGTAGTTCCGTCGGTTTTATTCAGATGGAGCATAATATTTAGTACCTCCTCGCCCATCAGGCTGTCGAGATTGCCGGTAGGTTCATCGGCAAGGATAACCTCCGGAATGCCAACAATTGCACGTGCAATAGCAACCCGCTGTCGTTGTCCACCTGAAAGCTGGCTGGGATAATGCCTGGTACGGGCACTCAAACCGACTTTTTCAAGAGCTTCTAAAGCTTTCCTCCGCCTCTCAGACCCTGATACACCACTGCGGTAAAGCAATGGAAGTTCTACATTATCTACCACGGACAGATCATTGATTAAATGGTAGCTCTGAAATATGAACCCAAGTTTTTGGTTTCTGAAGGCAGCCAGTTTCTTGTTATTAAATTCGGCAACCGCCTGTCCATCTATACTAACCACTCCCGCACTTGGGGCATCCAGCAAGCCCATGAGGTTTAACAAGGTACTTTTGCCGCAGCCTGAAGGACCCATTACAGCCACAAATTCGCCTTTATGTATGTTGAGGTTTACTTTACTCAGGGCAATGGTTTCTATGGTTTTAGTGCGGTAAACTTTTTCTATGTTGGATAATTGTATCATTGTCTGTTGTGTTTGGTGGGTTATTCTGTGATTTGGATTTGGCTGATTTGAAATTCGAGCTTTGCGTTTGGCGGCATGAAAATTACTTTTAGTTTCCCGTTAACTCCTTCTAAAATTAAAGAAGCTTCATCTTTGGGGCTATCGGAATCCTTGCTAGAAAACAGGCTATAAACCGTTTTTCCATTTTTCAGAAAGGTATCCCATTTGCAATCGGCATTTCTAATATTGCTTGTTATAACTTTCTCGCCGCCCTTCACTATGGCTTTAATAATAATTTTATCCTTACTGAAGCTGATGATTCCTTCAGTTTTCATAGCCGAATTGGTTGTTCCTCTAATTTCTGTGATTTCGTTAAAATTCAAAAGGAAATCTTTATCGCATTGAGCGAATGTTAGCTGAGTTAGTACAGCTAATAGAATGGTGGTTAGCGTTTTCATATTGTTGATTATTAGCATTGATTATTTGATGAATAAATAGGCGCCATGCACGGCTTTTCGCTTTTATATCTTCCTCCCCTTCTCAAAATCGTATAGCGTGAGCACCCTTAAATTGTAATAAGAGCTCCAGAAACTTTTTAGGGAATAGATATAGTCTCTCCTTGCCTGGTCTTTTTCCTGCAAAGCGATGTTGAGGTCGGTTATGCTGAGATCGCCTAACAGATAGCGTTTTCTGGCTATTTCAAAACGTTCGGCAGCAGTTTGATCGGCATCCTGATTGGTTTGCATCTGTTCCTTTATCACATTCAGTTGCTTAACCTGGGTTAAAATTTCCTGATCAAAATTTATTTGAGCCTGCAGAACCGATGCCAGAACCAATTTCTTATTGGCTTGAGCTGTTTTCACCCGCGATGCGCCCCTACCCCAATCCATAATGGGTAATTGAAAACCCAGGCGTATGACCTGCTGGTCTTTTGCTCCCCGATATATCCCTGCGGCATCGGTGGCAGAATTAGTTAAACCGAAGGATCCAAATAGATTTGCCTTAAATCCATTTTCGCCTTTTGCTTTCGCGATGTCTTTATCTGCCTCCAGAAGTGAGCGTTTAAACGCTATCGCTTGCTGCCTATTTTCCCTTGCTTCCTTCACGGCAAGTGATTCCGGAATTTCGAGTTGAGGCAAATGATCAGGCAACTCCAGTTTTAAAGGATTTTGAGAGCTTAATCCGATAAACGATTTTAACTGAAGTAAAGCTGTTTCTGCATTAACATTCGATTGTGCTACGGCTTTTTTAGCGTTTAATAAACCCAACTTTAGGCGCAATAATTCATCTCTTGACAACCTCCCCAATGCTGCCTTTGCTTCACCAATTCTGTAAAGGGTTTGGTGATTATTGAGATTCTTAGCTGCAATGTCCGCATTAATCTGAGCTATTAATAGGTTAAAAAATAGCTCTGTGGTTTCTCTTCCAATACCCTCCACATCCTGCACATATCTTCGCTGAGATTCCTCGAAACGCAATGGCTCAATCTTTCTGTCCCATGAAAATGGATTAAAGGCAAACAAGGGCTGATTAAAACCAACCACTAACGGATTGCCATTGTAACGAGTCTGTTGGCGATCGAAATCGCGGAAGCGAAGCATATTAGAACCGATGAAAATCTGCCCACCGGTAGCCCCGATATTTTGCGTAATTCCCAAATTAAGCTGAGAGTTATCATTAGTTACTGGTTTAAACTCTACGGTTCCTTCAGGCTGTATAACCGGAATGTTGGTTTTGCTAAACTGAGGCAAAGAACCGTCTAAACCTAGCTGAGGGTTATAGTTGGCTTTAAATGTTTTGTACTGCCAGTACTGGTTTTCGCGAATAGTGGCGGCTTGCACAGCTGCTGTTGATTTCTCTTTAGCTATTGCAATCACTTCTGTTAAGCTTAGCCTTAGCGTGTCAGCTTGTGGCTGGCTTTGAGAAAGTAAGGGAATGATAAGAGCTGTTATAATAATGATAGAGCGTTTCATGATTGTTGATTTTGTATTGATGATCTTATACCGAGCTGTGTCCTACCAGTGCTATTAAGTTAGGATATGGAGTTATGCAAAGTCTCATACCCTCTCTGCCTTACGGCATCTCTCCCAGTGGGAGAGAAAGGCTAACCCACCAGAACAAACGCCTTAACTTAATAGCATTGGCCGCCTCACAAACCTCTTAAGAAAGTATTTACCTAACCTCTACACTGCCCAAATGCAGAAATTCCTGCATGTCTGAAGTGATCACCCTTTCTCCTGCTTTAATGCCCGAAAGAATTTCAACATAGTCGGAATTGCTTTCTCCTATCTTCACTTTGCGGGCAGTGGCAGTATTTCCATTCTGCACAAAAAGGGTTTGCTGCTCTGAACCAGAAAACGCAGGCCCGTTTTTTACGCGAATGGTTTTGGTTTTATAAGAGGTAACAACAAAAACATCAGCTTTTAAACTAGGGCGCAGCAAGCGGGAATTCCTCTCTGCAAGGCTGATAGAAAATTTTACTGTTCCATTTTCTACGGTTGGTTGAATGTTGGTGATGGTGCCGCGAAGATCCGTATCGTTAATGCGCACTATGGCAGCTCGTCCGACTTTAACTTCATCGGCATAATTGTCTGAGATGCTGGCATCCACCTTATAACTGCTTAAATCGGCAATGCGAACCAAATCTTCACCTGCGCTAATCTCCGAACCGATTTTGTCGTTAATCCATGTAATTACACCTTTGCGGGGAGATGTGATTGCTGCCTTTTTAAGCTTGGTTCTGATTTCATTAATATCCTTTTCCCGAATGTTTATCTCATATCCTAAACTTTTTAAATCAGCCTTCATCATCGCTTTCTGGCTGCCGATTTGATTTTGAAGTTGTGTGAGCTCCAATTGAGCAATATCTAGGTTCAGGCGAGCTTGCTTAACGTTTTCTTCAGTACTACCGCCAATGCTTAAAAGTGATTGCTCATGAGCCAGGGCTGTTTCCAAACTTTTAATCCGGATTTCCTTTATGGAGCACTGCGTTTTTAATTCATTCAGGCTCCTTTGCAGGCCTAGTTCGAGCTGGCTTATTTTATTTCGGTTTACTTCCTGTTCTTCGTTTAGTTTTTCGAAGGCGATGAGGGAGGATTCTTTATTCAACTGCAAAATGGATTCGCCCGCATTTACCGTTTCACCAGAATTGTGTAACACCCTTTCAATCTTTGCATTCACCGGACTGGTTATCAAAAATTCATATTCGGGAATGATCAGGCCCGAAGCGGCTACCGTTGCTTCAATAGATCCAACTTCGGCAATTGATGTTGTCAGGGCACTTTCACTTATCGATGGCTTTACCAGGCTTCCGAATTTGATAAAAGCGATTGCAAAAGCTGCAAAGAGCAAAAGCCCTATCGAGAGTGCTTTTGCTTTTTGCTTACTTAATTGCCGAGGAGATATTACGCGATCCATTTTTTATTTTTGTCAATAGTTTCAAGCGAAATGCCAAACATATCTCACTATATATCAAGCAAATACAATCAATACTTATTCCTCAACTGTTCAAAAATGGACACTTTGGATTGAAATGGAACAGCGTGCCGGCTGACAAAGCAGGCAACATAGATAAACCGCTAGCTCTAATTCATATATCGGATGCAACCTTATTCTCTGAAACACCATCATTAAATTACATACACTTAAATCATGACTAAATCTCTACCCATTTTAGCGCTGCTTCTGGCGCTTACCACCACCGTCTTCGCTCAAGACAAAACCTATTTAAAAGTGAGCCTTAATAAGGGCATTGGTTTTAACTACCATACAGTACATTACTATTACAATACGGATGGGTCGCGGCACCGGATGCCTTACTCTGCTGGCGGAGGCATGGGGCTTCAAGTTGACTATGGAAAATATATCAATTCGGGTTTATCTGTTACTGGCACATTAGGCTACCAGCATATTTTAGCTGTTCCTTATGAAGACGGAAATAATAAGGTGTTGGCGAGTTTCAATTACGGGTTTGTGGGCCTGGGTTTAAATGTGGATGTTTTAAAAACGCAAAAAGCAATCGAATTAGTTTCTGTTGGAGCAGGGCCGCTATTATCGGTACCGGGTAGGTTGAAGCGAACCGAAGAGGGCGAGAAACTAAAGCCTTTGAGCTATCATTATAGCTACGGCTGGCAGGTGAATACAAATTTTATGTTCGATCCCTTCGAAAGCAAAAAATTTAAACTAGATGCATCCCTGGGATACAAAAATTTGAACTATTCTTATCTATCTGGTGGTGCTTCCTCTGAGTTTAAAAAGCTAAACGGGAATGGGTTATTTGTAACGGTTGGGGTAAGGGCTTATTTGTGATGGGTAAATAAAAAATTGCTCATATCGGAGGGCTTTTAAAGTCGTAAAGTACTGGTAAAGCCTAGATTTCTCAACAACCCTCATTTCCCTTTCAATATCTCCACCTTTTCACGCTCGCTTTCCAGTAACCGTTCAAGCAGGCGTATTTTTTCTTCATAAAATTCAACAATTTTATCCAAGGAGTTTGTTGAAAGCTTGTTGCCTGGAAATCCTTCGGATGCATTTGTCCGAATGGTATTAAAGCAGCTTAACAAGTCTTGTACATTAAAATCCTTTATAATTTCCGGGGCAACCTTTAGGGCATTACCAAGTTCTTCTAAAAGCTCAGCATTTATCTTTTCTTTGGCTTCAATCCGCGATATGCGTTGCTGCGACCATCCTTCGCCTAATTCGAATGAAAGTGCCTCCTGTTTAATCCCCAACATTTCCCGAAAGAGTTTAAGGTTGCGCCCGTGGTGAGGTTTTTGAGTCTTTAAAGGTGATGAGTTCATAAAATTTAGTAAGAGAAACCAAATCTACCAATCGTTGGGATATATACCAACAGCAAAAACAACTTTTCGTACCACCTTTCCTTGTTTATTAAAAAGAAATGTCTGAAACGGATGGAAAAGCGATTCTTTCAAGGTTTGGAAAGCATTTGGAAGAAATCAAGAAAAGCAAAAACTTGAGTTATAGGAAGATTGCAACCAGATGTAACATAGACCATAGTGATATAAAAAAATATGTAGATGGTAAAATAAGCCCATCAATTCTCACCGTTGTGGAGCTGGCAAAAGGGCTGGGCGTAAAGCCAGCAGAGCTTTTTGATTTTGATTTTGGGATTGATTTCGACATGGAAAAAGAAGACTAGCCTTGCTGTAATGCTTTAAATTAAAAACTTGAAAGTTTATTCCGCGTTCGAGCAATCAAGTTTCAATCTACAACCGATTAAATTTAGACGTTCACTTATATCCGATTGACTATCTCCTCGCTTTTAGGCAATTTGCCGAGATGAATATTAGGCTATCTTACCTCTACCGTGATGCGGGTAATCATAAAAATTTTGGAGAGGTAGTCTTTGAAAATCCTCAAACCTGGAATCTGGAAATCTTCGAGGTTCTAATAAGATCCCATCTAATTGAAGAACAATGGTTTGTTGCTAAAGACTGGGGTTTACCAGAATTGTACTTTGAAGATTGGGATTCGGATTTAGACCATAGTTGGCACGAGTTTGATAAAGTTGAGTATACCTTAAATAAATCGAATACTACTTATTCATTAAATGATTTTTTTAAACTATTAAATGGAACCCCTAGATTAGGACTTTAATCACTATTCATGAAAGAGGGGCAAAAACTTTGGACCAGAGAAGAACTCGTTCTTGCAATTAATCTGTATTATAAAATACCCTTCGGGCAAATGCACAGTCGAAATCCTGAAGTGATAAAGCTTGCTGCAATCCTAGGCAGAACTCCTGGTTCTATTGCATATAAACTAGTAAATTTTGCGAGCCTCGATCCCAGTTTGCAAGCCAGAGGGGTAAAAGGAGCCTCAAACACAAGCAATTTAGATAAAACTATTTGGTTTGAATTCTACAATTCTTTGGATACTTTGGTGTATGAAAGTGAAAAACTGCTCGCGATGACTGAAAGTGTTAGCATTGAAAAATTAAACAATATTTCAATTGACGACGAATTTTTCGCAGAAGGGAAAACTCGAGAAGCATTGTTAAAAGTAAGAGTAAATCAATCCTTCTTTCGAAAAAGTATTCTTGCAGCTTATAATAACACTTGCTGTATAACAGGGCTCCAAAATCCTTCGCTACTTATTTCCAGCCATATAGTTCCGTGGTCTATTGACGAAAAAAATCGTTTAAATCCGCGTAATGGAATTGCAATTAATGCCCTTCATGATAAAGCTTTTGAAAACGGTTTGATTACTATAACTCCGGAATTCAACATTAGAGTATCTTCTATTTTAAAGAGCCAACATAACATCGATATTTATAACGAGTACTTTGGGAAACACGACGGAAAACAGATTATTCTTCCTTCAAAATTTTTACCAGATCCAGATCTTTTAAAACTGCATAATCGAAGATTTCAGATTTAGGCATGATCTCGATAAAATATGATTTGCAGAAGGAAAGAATATAGATCCACTTCTCTCAAACCCTACTCAATTGTTTAAAACGCGCCTGATAAGCCTGCCAGTAATTTCTTTTAGCAGAATCACTCAGGAAAGACGCGTTTACCATTTGCTCAACCAAGCCTTTTTGAGAAAGCATTAATGCCCAAATGCCCTTAAAACTTTTATCACTGATGCCCGCAAGCTCAGAGAGTTTGGCAAATTGAACACCGATTTTTCCTTGGGCCAAATTTCTCGGTAATAATCCATCATCCAAAGAAAAATCCTTATCCGATATATGAATTCGGCTATTTAGTAAATCATAAGCCGGGCTTAGCCGATAATCCCCCATTGGGGTTTCTAACAATGAAAAGTTCTTAAAATGAGCATCTCCATTAGAAAACAAATAATTAAATATCAATACTTTCAACAATTTTGGCGCTTCCAATTTATACGCAGATAAATATTTCTGCATCAATTGAAATAATTCAAAATAACTCCCCAAATACTTGTAATGTTCACCATGGGTTTGCGGCGTTCGGCCGGCCAAGGATGCAAAATCATCCTGGGCTAGTTTTGTACCGTCACTCTTTACATCAAAACGCTTAGTAATGTAGGCAGGAGCGCCATTTTTAAAAAATATTAATGCATTTTCAGCGGTTTCAATTCCGTATGCCTGCCTGGCAATTTGCATGGTTAAATGCTCGTTTGCCGGCATTTCGTTGGCTTTTTTACCAACTCCAGGGATAGGTTTTAAAATATAGGTACCGTGCTCTCCTTCATTAACCAACCTTAGCTTATTTTTTTCAAGTAATACTGAGAATTTTTCCTGCACGCCAGAAATCGGCATTCGTTTTCGATTTTCATCAAAAATCTCATCCATCTCTGGATTAGATGCAGGGGAATCGTAAGGCAATACATGGGCAACTTTCTTGCCCATAAACACTCTATTCAAACAGGTTCTGCTGTAGGTAGTAAATCCTTCCGCTAAGGTGCCGGGACAATATCTTATTTCAGGAATACTCATCAAGTTTCTATTTTAACCACCCTTATAGCACCAATGCTGTCTTCTTCTGCGGTAGTCATTAACAACCCCAAATAATCATCTCGATCTATCCTGTTAAGTTTACAGGCAACCTGCTTATTGGAACCTTCTGGTAGCATGTTAAAGAAAAATGGAAATAAGAATTTTGAATGAAATTCTTGTTCAGTTTTAGGTAAAGTAAGACTGATACTGGGTTTGCTCGTGTCTGCTATCCAAGCATCGTGATAACGGAAGCCAAATGAACCGTCATCATATTGAGTTAAAATACCAGCCTCCATATCCTTGTATAATATTTTAGCCATTCTCATAATCTAACGAGATACATCTTTAAGTTTTAGAGTAATTTCCATTCCCAACACATCAGTTATTTTGTGTAAGGTCATTAGCGTAGGATTTCCTTTCCCGCTTTCAAACTGTTTTAAAGTTCTTAAGCCGACCCCAGAGAGTTCTGCTAAGGTTTCTTGTGTTACCTGCAACATCTCTCTTCGTGCTTTTATAGTTTGTATCAGCTCCTTGAAGTGCATTATACGGCTCTTTACTTTACAAAAGTAAGAATAAACACCACAAACACCACCAAAAAGAGCAACATACTGCACTTTCAAACCTGCTACCCCCTAGGCGAACAGGCAAATCCAACAAAAAGTGCAATAAAAAGCACCAAACAAGTAGCTATTAACAATGATTGAAACACACCGCTATGCTAAATCTCTTCCCTCTCTGCCCATTCAAGAGGATAAGGCAGCTCCGCTTTGCTAAACTCAATATGAATAACTCGCCTCCTTTCCTGATTTTTAGTTCTATCAGAAGCGTGTAACAACAGTGGTTTCATAATCATAATTCCACCCTTAGGGACTTCGCAATAAACTTCATCTTCAATATTTCTATCAACAGTTTCCGGCCGGTATATTCCCTTCAGGTGGCTTCCTGTAATAACTTTCAATGCCCCATTGTCTTTGCTGGTATCATCCAGATGAATACGAATAGTGAAGTTATCTTCAAGAATCTCTAAAGGCGGCTGCACTGCAAACTGTCCCTGCTTTACCGTCCATGATCCAAAACCGGGCACATCTGCTCTCTCTTTCACTGAAATTGTAAGGTCTTGATGGCAGGAAACGAACCAATTAGAAAGCGGCGGCTTATCGAAATAAATGGACTTAACGCTAATGTATCCAGAGCCAAAAACATTATTTATAATCTGCTTTAGCCTGTCATTAAAAACGAGCGCTTTTACATCCGGGAGGTATTTCAAGAATTGCCTTATAGCGAAGAGGTCATCTGTCTTACGAAAAACTGGGCTTTCGGTATCTACGCAGTTTATTTTCGCAAGTATAATATCAATTTCCTGTTCGGTAAATACGTTAGAAATTGTGGAAAGCCATATTTTTTTAGCTGATTGGAGCAAGAGCCGACCATAGAAATTCAGGAATTGAGTGCAATTTGTTAATAGTTCCGCTAAATTCAATTTTATTTACACCACTTGTCTAAAAGCTCACGGCCGCTACTATCTCCCAACAGCTCAATTGCTTGTAAATCTTTGCAAGCCCCTTCGTTATTTCCCAATTCGTGTTTGCACACAGCACGCTTATAAAGCATTTGGGCATTGGAAGGTACCCTGCCAAGCCCCATGTCAAAAAAATAAATAGCCACGGCAAAATCTCCCTTTTTCATAGCATCGCTGCCTTTCTTATCATAATTATATGCCGGCAACATGGAATGGGAAGAAAGATAGCGATACTCTTGTTTCATTTGAACGGCAACAGGTTTTCCATGTAGCATTGCTGGTTGCCAATTCTCTCGGGTTTTATTAAAATTCTTTAGTATCCGTTTATCGAATTCCGGGCTAAAACTTTCTATAATCTTCAAGCTATCAGCTCGTCCATCCTTTCCCACAATATAAGTGGCAAAAAAATATAGATTGGCTGAAGGTTGGCTGGGCACACCATCTTTTAATGCATCGAAATAGTCTTTATCCCCCTTATATTCAGGATAAAGTTTTTCGTTCGCTAAATAAACGGTATCAGTCCCAACAACCGACAAGATATTGTCTGCATTAGGTTTAAAGCTGTTTTGAAAAGAGGGCTCGGAGATAAAATAAAATAACAAGCAGTCGTCACCGTCAAAACCTGCATTACCCTTCTGCAACAGAATAAGTTCTGACTCTGAAGATCTTTGTACTAAAAACTCATTCACAACAAAACCCACGTCTGACATGATTTTCAGTTGAGGATTGGAGAATTGATACTGAAATTGAGCGCCTTTATGTTCATAGGACGTGGAGACCCTGACAATACCCTTCTTCATAAAGTTATACCTGGTATAACTATACTTAATCGGATTGGCATCGTCTAGTTCGGCACCATCCCGGTAGGTAACTTTTGTTTTAATCCAACTTCCGGCATTAAACTGTGCGTGTGAAACCTGAAAACTTATCAGGAAGTAAAAATTAAGCAATAGAAACTTGTGCATAAGGTATTAAAGTTGCAGCCAAAATCGCAAATATAAATCATTTATCATCCAGGAACTTACATGCCTCTATAATTGTCAAAAAGGATAACTTCGCATACATGAATCAGTAATGGGTCAGTGATCAGTCAGTATTGAGTCAGTCTTTTTTAATAATAAATACACACTTAATACTGACTCATTATTGATTGATTAGTCGAGCATTGATGCACCTTTACCTTGTCGTACGGTGGCATTTGTACGTAAGTAATTATTTGTCACATCTTTTGCGAATAGTTTCTGTAAACTTTATTAACTTAACCTCAATTAACCTTTAAGTAACCTTATCCCATGGCAATCATCGATAAAAATGGAAATGTAAGAGGGTTGGCCGGACCGGCTGTTAGCCGCCGCTATCGCGATTTAAATGTACTTCAGAGCAAGCCTTCAACCTTTAAAAACACAGTACGATCAACATTGAGTGCACTGGAAACGGGGATTGCGAGTTCTGCCGCTAAAATTTTACGTGGACTCTTTTCTCCTATTAACAACCAGTTCGATACAAGCATCCACAGCCGGCTAAGTGGAGCAATTAAAAGCAGTATTAGCCGAAGCCAGACTGCCGGCCTGGGCACGCGAGATTTATACGACGGAAACCTCGCTCTGATTAAAAATTTTCAGTTTAATAAGTTTTCACCTTTTGAGAAAATACTAACGGCGAAACCGATCGCAGAAATGCTTCCTGATGGCCAAATACGCCTATCAATACCTGCTATTACGGATTACAAAGACCTAAAA
This sequence comes from uncultured Pedobacter sp., assembly GCA_966211215.1. Lineage (GTDB taxonomy): Bacteria > Bacteroidota > Bacteroidia > Sphingobacteriales > Sphingobacteriaceae > Desertivirga. Next base: position 12,690 of record CBIHNR010000056.1, on the reverse strand, counting down.
CATCCAGGAACTCACAGGCATGTGTTTCTACGTTTCTTATGCATAGCTATTCATTTTAGGGAAAACCAAAGCCGTTATCTGGCCTGCAAAGATTTCGTTATTCCAAAAGGTGGTAAATTACAGGAACAGGAATGTTTTATAGACGGCAAAGTACCAGAGGGCTGCCTGATTTTTTTAACCTTCTCTTTACATTGGCAAATAAACCATGAATTTACTGGCGCTCATATAATAAACACAAAAGAATTTAGCCCTGCTGAGATACTGGGCGTTTGGCAAGCGCCTAACCAAAGTAATGAGGCCAATGATACCGGCTTCAGAAATGATAATATTGAAGGCCCAGAATACTTCTGGCGCGAACTTACGGCTTATCGTGGCAATGACAAATTGAAACAAGCGGCAGAACTTCTAAGCCAATTGACTCCGATGAAAGAAAACGAACCGAATGTAGCTAGTGGTGATATATTCCCTTTCAAGATTGAGTAGCTGGATTAGTATGTTGGGCGATATAATCACACACACGCTGCACCCGTGTTTACAGCGTGTGTAAGCATTTCAGAAAACACCTGCGTTAGCTCGACTAGCTTTATTCCCTTCTCTAACCTGATGCTTAGGTTGGAATACACGACATAAAACTATTATATCCAGTGTGGACATAACAGACGTGCAAAGGAGGTTGTAAATTGGTTCGAGCCCCCAATACGCTTCGCTAAATTGGGATCAAACAAAGTCCTTAATTTAAATTAGGCGTAACATTTTATATAAACTAGAAGTATTAGCCAGTAGCTTGCATCCAAAAAGATGTGGACTAAGCATTTTTCAACTTAACCTTATTTGACGCTTAACCTAATGCATCGCACAGTTTTTTGCCGCTCCATTCTTTTATCTGCATTATTATTCCTACAATCATACAGTACAAAAAGCCAAACACAATCGGGTGCTTACTTTCCATTTCTTTTGCGAGATTCTTTGGCAGTACAGAATTTATCTAAAGAAATTTCCGGAACTGTAAACGGCTCTTATACCCTTCCGCCCAAAATAAGCTCGAAATACAAAAAGCACTATAAAGCCATTAAGGATGATGCTTGCGAAGAAATTGCGGATCTTGTTAAATATACTAGCCTCCTTGATACCGTAATTAATCCCTACATGCAACGAATATTTCAAAGCCTGGTGAAGGCCAACGCTGTGCCTAATAGCCGGCTGGTGGTGACACGCAGTTATATTGACAATGCTTTTGCATCGGGTGATGGCACTATTTTTTTGAACGTGGGGCTTTTACGCGGGCTTGAGAATGACGCCCAGGTGGCTTTTGTAATAAGCCATGAGTTGAGCCACGGCATATTGAATCATGTTCAAAACAATATCACGACTTATCTAAATAGTATATATGACAAGGATTTGCAAGAGGAGTATAATAAGATTATTAAAAAAGGATATAATAAGAATAAACGCGTAAAGGCTTTATTAATGAAGGTGTCGGTAAATAATTTGTACCATCAGAGAAATCAGGAAAGTGCGGCAGATTCCATGGCTTTTTATTTAATGAAGGCGGCAGGCTATGATCCAGCCCAGGCTTATGATGCCTTAAAGCTGTTTGATAACAATCATTGGGTTTCTAATGGCATTTTTGAAAAACAATCTGCCTTCTTCCAATGCAAGGAGGGCTGGCAAAATTTCACCGTTGACGCTTCTTCTACATCTATCTTTCAGGTAAAAAACGAGGTGGATACTTCTGACTCCTTAAAAACGCACCCCGATTGTAGGGTTCGAATGGCTGCTATTAGAAAGCTACTTCTTAGCATTGGCAGAGATACAGCAGTATCGGCCGCCGCCCCTGATAACGCATTCCTCAAAATTAAACAGGCATCCGGATACGAAAGCATTCAGTCAATGTATGATTATGAGTACTTTGACCACTCCTTATTCAATTCTTTAAATCAAATTATCCTGGAGCCTGAGAGTCCGTACTTAAGATCAATGGCCTTGCTAAACTTGTTGCAATTAAAGTACCACATGCAGCGGCATCAGTACGCTGAGATGGTATCAAATACCGGAGATCACAACACTAAAGAGTTGAACCAATTCTTGAGCTTTCTGAACTCGTTAAATGTAAGTGATTTTAAATTGCTAGCTGCGAGTTTTGAGAAAAGTTATCCTTCTTTAAAGCTTAAAGACGAATTCTCGCTAGCGGCAACTCTTGCCGGGGCTCATATTGCAGATAACTTCACTCCCGCAAATTCCTTTTCCAACGAGTACAAGAAATTATATCCAACTGGCAGATTCATACCGCTTCTGCAAAAGTTAAATTATATAAAGACTAAAAAACCCTAAATAATCATGTTAAACAAAAATTCATTGCTGGCGTCCTTGTTGTTGCTAGCCTCGGCCGCATTCTCGCAGACACAAACTCTCGATGGTTTTTCCTCCATTTCAAGTCGCGGCATTACACCCATTATTAACAATAACGAGGTAAAAGGCTATTCTCTCTTTTATAAAGGCGATAAGGCGGACAGAAAGAACTCAAACTACGGCTTATCGATTTTTGACGAGAACCTAAAGAAGGTTAAGGAGATCAATCTTGTGAAGCCCAAGGATGACTACATATTGGTAAACAATGTATTTAATGATACTGCACTCGGCTTTATGTTTTACAATTTTAAGGACAAAACATTTGAAATTGAAACATATGCAAATGATTTGACTAAAATGGGAAGCAAGATAATTACCGACGTAACCAAAAGAGACCATACTACAATGCTGGAAAGCCTGAAATACATTCAGGAAGGCACAGCAGGCTTCAATACATCTATCAATATTCTAGCGGTGCCTAAAAAAGGTTTCGTAAAAAACAGCGCAAATGGCTGGGGCAAGGGTTGGGCCTTAGAGATGTTTGATAACACAGTACAAAGTAAATGGAAAATTGAAAGCGGTGATTCAAAAGACCATGAAACAATTATTCCGATGGAAGCTTCAGAGCGATATTTATTAGTCTCATTATTTAAACGCTCAAATGCATTCTCAACCAAAATGGAATCTTTCTTACTATTAATTGATGTAAATACTGGGAAACGGCTATTCGAGCTTCCGGTTGAAGGAAATAATGGCGAAGTCCTTTCGATTACCGGGATGGCAATTGATGACCAGAACAGTGAGATTATCACCGTTGGAGATTACTATGCCAAAGGGACTAAGCCGGGTGTTGGAAGAAGTTTAGGGTTTTATACTAAGCGCTTTTCTACAGATGGCAAAGAGAAATCAAAGAAATTCTACTCATGGGAAAGTGATGTTAAAAAAGCGGCGAGAAATACGGTCATAGACGACTCTTTTAACAATTTCACACATAAGATTGTACGAATGGATAATGGAAAGACCTATATTGTTGTTGAGCAGTTTAAAAGAAATCTCAACGCTCTTGGAGTAGCTTCTATGGTTTTAACTCGCAGCGCTTCGAGCAGTGTACTTAAAGGGGTTGTTGGCAATATGCTTCTATTTGTTGTAAATCCTGATCTTTCTTTAGATGAAGTCCTCCAATTTAACAAAGACAAATCCACAGTTGGCCTGCTGCCAGGGAGCGAGCTTTACGGCCCCGGAATTACAGGTTATTTTATGAAAGCATTTGGCGATTTCGACTATCAGTTCTTTGCAAACAGTAGCAATAAAAAGTCATTTAACGCAGTATATGTAAACTATGACAAAGAAAAAGGTGAAAAGGCTAAGAAAGTTATCGGTAACATTCTGTTGGGAGAAAAGCAAATGGTAACTTTTGACCAGATTGATATGGCATCGAACGCTTCTTCCGCATTTTTATACCCCGCCAAACCAGGGTACATTATGATGGTGGACTATTTGAAAAAGCAAAAGCAGCTCGGCATGAAGCTGGTTAAAGTTAATAACTAACAATACTGTATAGTCGGCGAGGCTCGCATTTGTAATGCGTGATGATCTAGGGCGATGCAATCGCGAACCTCGCTACTCCCGCATTTCAAACGCGGGCTTTTGATTCTTGTCCAGCGAGCATATTACATAATGCAATACACTTGCTAAAACCCACCCTCGTCCATCTGATCCTGATTTTGGTTATTGTTATTCTTATCAGACTTCTTCCTCTGTTGAAGGTCTGCCTGCCCGAAACGGTAGGTAAAGGTTAGTGTAGCCATTCGGCCCAGCATTCGCCTTTGAGACTCCCGTGCAAAAAGGTAGGTTTCGGTGAAGAAACCCCATTTTCTGGTATTGAAAACGTCGCGCATATTGAAGGATAGGCTTCCCTTTTTCTTCAGCATATCAAGGCGGAGGGCAGCATCAGTACCCCACATCGCTTTGCTTTTCCCCTGAGCAGTAACACGCGGAGCCATATAGTTGGCATTAATCTGCCCCGAAAGAGTTTTCGAAAACTGCATATTGCCGATCAAGCTGGAATTCCAGTTATAGCCGCTATTGGGCTGAATGTTATTCCGGGGGCTGCCAAAAAACTTGTTATAGAAAATATTGACGTTGGCTGTAAGGTTAAAAGCTTTTGAGAAGTCCGCTCGGCCAATTAGTTCTACTCCCGCCGCCCTATTGCGCGTAAGGTTAATAAACTGCGTTAACGTAGTAGCACTATCGATAGAAGTTTGTACTCCCTCAACCACATCGTTCACCTGCCTTGCAAAAGCGGAAGTAGTTAAAGTAAAGCCTTTAAAATACTTCATATAACTTAGCTCAAAAGAGTGAATATCTTCGGGGCGAAGGTTCGGGTTTCCAACCCTGATATTATTCGGGTCAGACAAATCGCGGAAAGGATTTACCTGCCAGCCACGGGGCCTGTTCACCCTGCGGGTATAACTTAACTGAAGCTGCTGCTCGGCCGGAAGCTTTTGTGTAAGAAAAATACTTGGATACAGCCGGAAATACCTGAGATTTCCGGGTTGCGAAGTCCTAAGATTAGTGCTTGTATCGACGCCCTGGTACTCCGTATTCAGATAAGCCTGCTCTGCCCTTACCCCTGCCTGGAAACCAAACTTTTCGGTGATCTGATTTTGATAGTTGCCGTAAATGGCATGTACTATATCTTCCAGGGAGAAATCATTGGTTTGCGTATAATCTGTTTGGTAAGTATTACTCAAAACATCAAATGTTTGCGAAAGCTGGGAAGCATCTTCAACCCGAACTGTCGTTCTATAGCCGGTTTCCAGTTTTTGTGTTTTGGAGAACGGAAGTGTGTAATCTGCCTGTATATTGTAGTTTTTACTTAGTTCGCTGCCATCGTTGTTCCTAAGGTCAAGCCGGTTATTTAACGGGGAACCAACAGAGTTAAAAAAATTCTGCTGCAATGTTTGAAATTCATCTTCCCGGCTTCTGCCCATACTGACATTGGCCACTAATTCTTCCCCCTCCCTTTTAAACTTCCGGCTAAAATCCAGATTCAAGTCGTAGCCCTTGTCTTTATCATCCTCCCGAGATGTTCTGAAACTGGTACTGTCATTTCCGTTAGCTGCGTTGAGGTAGTAATAATTAATGTCATCATCGCGATCGCTATTCCTGAAATTAATATTTGCCGAAAAGCCAAGCGTTGTTTTATTATTGATGTAATAGTCTATTCCTGCTTTTGCGGTATTCCCGGTATTTTGCCTTTTCCCGTCAAGGTTGTTATTGATTGCGCTGTTATTATTAAAAAAAACAGTATTGTTAAAACCTCCGCCAATCCGGTTTCCATACCTAAAACTGTAATTTCCGTAGAGGTTTACATTTTTATCGCGGTAGCTTAAGTTAGTGCTGGCATTATAATTATCCCGATTTCCTGCAGACAAGGATACAGCTCCGTTAACCCCGATCTTTTTATTCTTTTTCAGCACAATATTTATAATGCCGGTTTGTCCTTCGGGATCGTACTTAGCAGAAGGGTTGGTAATTAATTCAATTGTTTCTATAGAGCTTGCCGGCAGCGACTGTAGCACAGTAGCAATATCCCCGCCCCCAATGGCAGAAGGCTTCCCGTCGATCAGCACCCTTACACTTCCAGATCCTCGCAAACTAACATTTCCATCAATATCAACAGCTACTGTGGGAACATTGGCAAGCAGGTCAGTTGCAGAACCGCCTTCGCTTACCATACTTTGTTCTACGTTGAACACCTTTCGGTCTACCCCCAGGCTCATGTTATTCCGTTGTGCCTGTACAACCACTTCCTTTAGTACATTGCTTTTACCAGGACTTAGCTGAATGGTGCCAAGATTAATTTCCGGAGACGCTTCCGACAACATCAACCCTTCGCGGGAAAAAGGGCTGAAACCTACAAAAGTTATTTTCAGTGTATACTGCCCAAAAGCCAAATTACTTAGGTCAAAAGTCCCATCGAGCCCTGACCTGGCGGATTTAACGGCTTTGCCAGCAGGATCCAAAAGAATGATTGATGCGAAGTCTACAGGTTTATTTGCATTGCCTTCAACCACTTTTCCACTTATTTTCCCGGCTGGGGCAGGCTGGCTTAACACCTGGAAAAAAGGGCATAAGGTTATTAATATTACATAGAGGGATTTCATTAGAATAAATTTTTATGCGCATGAAAATCATGAGCGGCAAGGGTTGATTTTTCGGTTTGTTTGTGCGTGTGTATGTTCAAGCACATGAGGCATTTGTATGGCGCAACATGTACATAGCAAAGAACGTGCAAAGAAAATGATAATTTTCAGGAATATAGCGGGGTAAAGCTTTTGTTACCATAAGCCGGCTTGCTACTGTTATAAAAAAGGTTGGCAGATCGCCAACAAGAGCACTATTGGCCTTTACTTTACGCCTACCCTCAGCGCTTTTAAACCATGTACCCCCTGCAGCTCTTCAAGTTCCAGGAACTCTAAATCATCCTTCAAAATTCCTTCCTTTTGCAGTGATTTTATATAAACCAGATATTCATTTTGCTCTAACTGATTAAAATATACCAGGGCAATCTTTTCAGGCTGGGTAAGGCGTTCTTCTGTGTTCCTGATCAATACTTTATCAATCCGTTTCTTAACCACTTCGTATCGAATGCTGTATCCCCCCTCTACATCAAATCGTTTTTCATCATTCCTGAAGCTGATATTAATTGGGGTGGAATGAACAAAAATGAGCTGCGTTGTTTGAAGAGGTTTTACAAGGTTATCTTTCAAATTTCTGGCAACAACGGCTATTTCGGCCATAGATTTTAGTTGCCAAATACGCATTTGCCTCACATAATCTTTGTTAAACTCTTTGAAAGGTGCAATTGCCTCGCCCAGGTAAATATTGTATTCTACGCCATCTGTCCTGAATTTCTCAAAATAGTGCGGAAAAATTGCCTGAAGTTCCTTTTGGCTTTTTAGAAGATATGCGCTTATACTTTGGTTAATACTTTGCATAGAAGCCTCCAGGTCGCGGCGATGCTTATAGGCAATTCCTTCCTCCTCAGATATCGCAGAACAATATCCGGCAACAATAGCATCAACTTCAGATGAAACGCCCTTTGCCTCTTCCAGAAATGGATCTATTTCTTTCTCTAGTAGGTGAACAAGAGACATTTCGTCTTTTGTTGACTTATAAGCTTGAAAAGAGTTTTTCCACCTATGCAGGTTTAAATCAAGCTGCGTTTTTAAAGCCGGAGTAAGCAAGCCCTCCAACTGGCTAAGCGTATCTTCAAGAACCTGAAGCTGGCAGCTAATATCCTCAAATGCGGCTTTATTTCGTTCGTGGGTTGATTGGCGAATGTCAATAGCCCCATAAAATGGATAAACCTGACTAAAGTCTATTTTGCCCATTTTGGGCGATGGATTATGCAAGCTCTCTTGAAAATAACTCCAGGCGGCTTCGTTAAATTTCCATTTTACAGAAGATTTTAGCGCCGTAAAATTATCTCTTACCAAATTCTCGATGGTGTCTGTAAAATCGTCGGCCATTTGCTTTAACAATTGCCCAATGTAGGGCATAGCCGATTGCAGCCTTGCCAAAAGAGCCCGGTCGAAGAAGATCTTCTCGTTAGAATAAATTTCTAAAATACCCAGTAGCTGCTTATGGTAAAACACCGGGAGCAGCGCGTACGAATTTATTCCGGCGTATTTCAATACTTTCAAAAAAGGATGCTTAATATCCTTTTGCTCGGATATTTTATTAAAGATGAGGACTTCCGCATTTTGTTCGTATTGTTCAACCAGATTGTGAAAAACGTCTTCGCTGATATGGTATTTAACTGCCGAATTCATAATTATGCTTCGCGAGCAGCCTTCGCTGAGATATACCGACCTACCATTAACTTTTACAAAAGGCAAAATGCCAAAGTCGATATTATTTTTACCGGCCAGCGTTCGCAGCGATTGATTTACCTCATCAAAGGGAAGATGCTCAAAATCGCCAACCAATACATTTTTCAGGTTTTCAATAGCATGCTCCTCGGTAACATCCGTAAAATCTACTATTGAAAACCCTTTGAATTCAAACAGAGAAAGCGGAAGCAATTTTTCCAGATGCTCTTCGCCTTTTTGCTCTACCAGCCAACTTTCCAGCAATTCATTATCCAGATCAGGCAAGTCTCCGGTTGCACGCATTTCCAGAAACCGGGTGTCTACATGTATCTTGTAATATAAGGGCTGCCCATTTACCGGGTTCAAGCCCTGTATAAAGCTATCGATATTTGCTCCAAAGTCGAGGTTGTAAAAGTTTTTAAGTATTAAACGATAAATAAAAGCCTTTTGCCGACTCGAGAATGCTGCTTCTGTTTGGGTATCTGCAAATGCGCATGAACTTTCACAGCTATGGAATGCAAAAAAAGCATCTGTACTATAAAATATTTTTGATGGAATTGGAGTACTTAAGGCCCACAGATGTGTTGTTTCTAAAGATACAAGGGGCGTAAGTATCATGTAAATCAGGTCAAGCAGCTCCCTGTGTTTTGCGGCCTCGCCTACACTCAGTTCTTTCTCTAGTGGAAATTCTGATTCAAATTTGGCAATCACACTTTCATATACCTGGCTTTTTACGGACGCCCCTTCTGCTAGTGTTTTCAAATAATTGATAAACGGGCCGAATGACACCGTACTTTGTGCCAATACCAGCTCATTATCAATAACTTTTAAATCAAGAATTTCTGTTTTCATACCCTTTGCCGGCGATCCGGCTTTTAGCAAAGCTACTAATTAACCAACGATGCCATTTTGTTAAAATATATCGAAATGAGATTCCAGGAGCAATTTTTTGTTAAAAAAGCTCGGCTGCAACCTGCTCTCCTCGTTTAAGGTATTCATAAATCTCCTGTTGAGAGCGTAAAGGCGCAGAGGGGCTTTCAACAGGAAGGTTCTCACCAAACTGGTTGATAAAAACCGCCTGTGCGTTGTCTTTTATCTGCAACGCCAGAATGTTCAAGACCTGCTTTTTAACAGCCGCATCGTAAACTGGATAGCAAACCTCAATCCGGCGGTGAATGTTGCGGTACATCCAATCTGCAGAGCCCATAAACACCTCTGTCTGTCCATTATTGGCAAACACAAAAATCCTTCCATGTTCTAAATACCTGTCAACAATGCGTTTAACGATAATATTTTCACTTAAGCCTGCCAGTCCTGGAATTAAGCGGCAAATGCCTCTTACAATCAAGGTAACTTTTACCCCCGCCTGAGATGCTCTGTATAACTGGGAAATCATCCCTTCTTCCTCCAGATTATTCAGTTTTATAGTAATGGACGCCTCAAGCCCTTGCCTGGCGTTCAAAATTTCCCGGCCTATTAAATCATAAAAGCGTTGCTGCAGATTAAATTGGGCAACTATCAGGCTTTTAAAATCAATAGCATCTTCAGGCTGTGGCTTTCTGCGTTTTTCCAAAAACAGGAAAAGCTGCTCCATTTCCTTCAGTAACAATGAATTTGATGTAAGCAGTACATAATCGGTATAAAAAGAAGCCGTTACCTCGTTAAAATTGCCGGTAGATAAAATGCCGAGGTGGCTTGAGTTTTTGCAGGTTACCAGGGCAATTTTGGCATGCACCTTTAATGATGGAATGCTGTAGATGATTCTAATACCCGCCGCCTTCATTTTTTTAGACCATTTGATATTGTTAGCCTCATCAAAACGGGCTTTAAGCTCAACAAATACAAAAACCTCTTTACCATTCTGCGCTGCGGTAATAAGGGCGTTCGCTATTCGAGAATCTGTTGCCAGCCTGTAAACAGTGATATAAATGCTCTCTACATTGGGGTCAACAGCGGCTTCGCTAAAGAAGCGAACTACGGTGTCGTACGATTGATAAGGGGTATTCACCAATATATCTTGCTCTTTCACAACTTCCAGCAAAAGCTTATCCTTAGGGATACGAAGAGGCACAGGCACCTGTTTGGGATAGGCTAAAGCACTATTAGAAATTGGCAGAGCCGATAAATCTTTTAAATTGTGGTAGGCACCTCCCTCCACCAACGTGGCTTTCTCAAATTTCAGAAAATCTATCAGAACATTTAGTTGAGATGGCGGAAGGCTTCCATCATAAAGCAGGCGGGTTGCTAAACCAAAATCGCGTTTCTCAATCTGCTTTTCAATTTTTTCCGCAAGGTCGCCTTCATATTCATCAGCCATATCCAATTCTGCATCGCGGGTAACTTTAAATGAAAAAACGCCCGTTATTTCTTCAAATCCAGGAAGCTTCAATAGGTTAAAACGTATAATATCATCTATGAACACTATGTACTGCCTCCCCTGAACATCCAGGCTTACAAATCGCGGCAGGCTATCAGAAGGAATTGTAACAATAAACCGTTTCTCAGCGCGGCTTGAATCTTTACACACTACCAGTTGATACAGTTTATTATTTTCAGGGAAAAATGAATTGCCATCTTCAACAGCAACAATTCGGAGAAAGGCTAATAAATGACTAAAAAAGTATTCTGAAGCTTTCTGCTGAACCTCTTCGGGTAAAGCTTCGGCGTATACCAGATAGATATCAAGAACCTTTAAAGCGGGGATTATTCTACCTAAAATCTCGCCGAAATATTGTTGCTGTTTGGCTATGTTCTCATTCACGGTATCAATTACATTAGGCACAATCTCCAACTCTTTCTTTTTATTGATTTTATGAAGAGCCCTTATGGCTGGCATACGCACCCTATAAAATTCGTCCAGATTAGAGGAAAATATCGACAGGAACTTGAGTCGCTCCAACAAGGGCAGGCTTTCTTTTGCAGCCTCAGTTAACAGCCTGCCGTTAAATGAGAGCCAGCTGATATCACGGTTTAAAAACGAAGACATTGATAAATCCATAATTGATTAAGCGTAAATTAATGAAGCAAGTAAGAATGCAAGTACGGCTACTACCAGCCCGTACATGAAAATATTATAGGAAATTCTAAGCAGGCGGTACTTTTTGCCCAACACAACGCCTTGTGAATGCAAATCTTTAATCAGCATATCGTACAGATATTGCTTATCATTCATTGCAACCTGCATGGAGGCTGAATATTTTTCGAGGCTTTCTTTGTGAAAATTGCCAAAAAAGAGCAGGTTTGCCTTCTTCTCATCTACCTCCTGTTGGGAAAAGCTACCCTTGGTAATGGCAGGCCGGGTGGATAATATGGCGAAAATCATAGCGGTCAAACTCACCAATAAAATGATATAAGTTGGATACGCCAAATACTCTTCAGAATCTAGCTTGCGTATCAAAAAACTCAAAATAGCCGAAAGGATAATTGAATTCACTGTAATGATGATATTTGCTTTATTATCGGCCATATCGCTGAGCCGCTGGTGGTTGGCAGAGCTTATCCGAAACATTGTTTCTATGCCTCTTGAGGGCTTATCTTCCCTGGATTTTTCGCTGGCATCGGTTTTCTGTTCTGGTTTGGCCGCTGTTAAAACCATATCTTCTCCATCCTTTTTCAGCTTTTTTTGCAAAGCCAAAAGGTTTTTTTCTTTTTGAACGGCAAGATGTTTTTTGCAATACTCGGTTTGATATTCATGGCTCTCAAGCAGGGAAATTGTTTTTCTCAGCCATGCTTCTTTTGTAAAAGAATTTGGATATAGTAACGTCTTTTCTTTTCGCACCAGTTTGTTAATCTCCACAAACTCTTTTGTGCCGAAATGATAGAGATCGGCATCGCATACAATTTTATCCGTAATTCCCGCTGCCGACTGCGGCAGCCTTGTTGCGCAGATTGCACTTTTAACAGCTCCAATAATTTCGGGGCTTATCTGCTGAGCCTGAAGGAAACGTTCTGCCTCAAGCGCCCCTACATGTTCATGGTCTTCGATATTAAACAAATAGCCCGTATCGTGAAACCAGGCGGCTGCCTGCACAATAAACAACTCATCTTCGCTTAATTGATGATGGGTGCTTAAGCTTATTGCGTTATGTACCACTTGTTCGGTATGGGCAAGGCTATGGTATACCAACACCGGGGTATGGCGAGTTTGAAACAATCCGACTACGTGCTTCTGAACTTTCTCTAATAATTCGGTATAGTTCATTATCTATAATTAAAAACGAGTACTAAGTTTTATGTAAGGATACCAACCTTCTTTAGAATACCCTGCTATAAACTGCACAACGGCATAATAAGCAGGAGCCAGGTAAATGCCGCCGCCGGTACCATGGTGCCAAACATCTGATTTCTCACCTTTCTCCCATACCCTGCCAACGTCATAGAATCCCGTAAGCCCCAGCTCTCCTGGAAGAATATAAGTTGATAGCTTGGCAAGGCGCAAACGCATTTCAAAATTATTGTAAAG